>NZ_JARAYQ010000297.1:0-9267 GCF_033794505.1 Streptomyces sp. MB09-01
GTGGGGGCACCGGGGGCTGCGGGGAAATCAGACATGGTCTTGCCGTCTCCTGAACGCGTCGTAGGAGGGCAAGCCCTCCTAGGGGTTCACAGGCTACGCACGGCGGCCGCTCGCGGGGAGTACTCGGCGGATCTTTATCGGCAACTGCACAACATGTATCCGGAACCGATTCGCGCCCCCGCGCGGTCACGCATCCGGAACCGGTACGCGACCCGCGGGAGCACCGCGCGGCTACCGGAAGACCGAGGGCGGCGGCTGCGGCGAGGCCACCGCGGACGCGTCGGCGACGGGGGCCGCGCCGCCCGTGAAGTCCGCCAGGGCCCGGCCGTGCTCGACCCGGCCCGGGTGGGGGTCGCTCGCGACCCGGCGGGTGAATTCCGCGACGGGCAGCTCACGGTCGGACGCCACCAGGACCGCATTGCCGAAACGTTTCCCCCGCCACACCACGGGGTCTGCGGCCAGCGCCAGCTCCGTGAACCGGGACGCGGCCGTCGCGATCTGGCTCCGCAGGTGGGTCAGGGGCGGACCGTCCGCGAGGTTGGCCACGTACCACCCGGTGGGCGCGAGGGCACGTCGTACGTCGTCCAGGAACTCGGCGCTCGTCAGGTGCGCCGGGGTGCGCGCCCCGCTGAACACGTCCGCGATCACCAGGTCCGCCCAGCCGTCCGGCACCTTCGCCAGGCCCGCCCGGGCGTCCACCGCGCGGACCCGGACCCGTGCCTGCGGGTCCAGCGGCAGGTGTTCCCGTACGAAGGCGACCAGTGCGGCGTCGATCTCCACGATCTGCTGGGTCGAGCGGGGCCGGGAGGCGGCCGTGTAGCGGGCGAGGGTGAAGGCGCCGCCGCCGAGGTGCACCACGTTCAGGGGCTGGCGTGCGGGCGCGACGAGGTCGATCAGGTGGCCGATCCTCCGCTGGTAGGCGAAGTCCAGGTATCCGGGGTCGTCCAGGTCCACGTGCGACTGCGGGGCCCCGTCGATCAGCAGGGTCCAGGCGGCGCCGCGCTCGCGGTCCGGCTCCAGCTCCGCCCGGCCGCCGTCCACCTGTCCGGCGACCGCCTCGGCGCTACCGCGTCCGCGCTGCTTGCCCTTGTTCCTGTCCTTGCCTGCCACCACCCCATTGTGCCGGGCGGCAGCCGGGGAGGGGTCAGCGGCAGTTGTCCGCGGCCTCGATCAGCCGGGCCGCCTCGCCGAGCGCCGCGCGCAGCACCTCGGGGTCGGTGACCGGCCCGACGGCCTCCGGCGGGAGCAGCCAGCCGGTGGAGCCCGCGGTGGGCGAGGCGGCGTCGCCGAAGCACATCCCGCGCCCGTTGGTGTGCGTACAGGCACTGCCCGGCAGGTCCCAGGCGTCGGCGGTGCCGGGGGGGACGAGGAAGCCGAGGGTGTCGCCGGAGCCGTCGTGCAGGACGGGGCCGACCCCGCCGGCCTGGCTGGCGGCGCGGCGGATGATGTCCACCGCCTCCAGACCCTGCCGCGTGGGCACGGTCACCAGGTCGAGATCGAGATCCGGGGCCGTGCCGGGCTCGGACGCGGTGTTCGTTCCAGTGCTCTCCATGCCGCCCTCCACCAAGGGAACCCCTCCTCGATCCGTATCCGCATGGGTTCAACGCACGGGAACGTCAACGGGTGCGGCGGCAAGACGCTGCAAAGGATGGCAGTTCATGGCGGATCGCGGGTGAGATATCCGTTTTGTAGCCAAACATCGCATGAACACCCCAGCGCTGGAGGTACGTTCATGCGCGCCGGGCCCCACCCTCACAGCACCGGCGCTGCGGTCCTTGCCAGAGAGGTCACGTCCATGGCGGCGTCCCCCCACTCACCCAACTCCACGTTCCGGCGGCTGCGCGGGCAGCACTCCCCGGCCGAGTTCGCAGCCCTGGTGCGCCGGGCGGCGAAGGAGATCGGAGAAACGGTTTCCTGCGACGCGCGCTACATCGGCCGGGTCGAGTCCGGCGAGATCCGCTGCCCCAACTACGCGTACGAGCGGGTCTTCCTCCATATGTTCCCCGGGCGCGCCCTGGCCGACCTGGGATTCTCCCCGCGCGAGAGCGTGCGCGGGCGCTCGGCGCAGCGCGATCCCTTCACCACCGTCCCCACCCACCGTTCCCCTTCCAGTGCCAAGGAGAGCGACGTGCTGCGTCGCGCGTTCATGGCGGGCGGCTCCGCGACCGTGGCGGCCGCGACGCTCAGCCTCACCCTGCTCGGCGACACCCGCCGGCTCCCCTCCCGCGCCGGCGAGTCCGAGGCGGCCGCCGTCGAGGACGCGGTACGCCAGATCCGCCTGCTGGACGACCGGCACGGGGCCGACGCCCTGTACCGCAGGGCCGCAGAGCCCCTGCGCACCGCCTACGCCCTGCTCGACGCGGGGGCCACCCGGCAGTCCACCGAGGACCGGCTGCACGCGGGTGCCGGCGAACTGGCCGTCTCGGTCGGCTGGCTGGCCCACGACTCCGGCCGTTTCGACGACGCCCGCTCGCACTACGCGGAGGCCCTGGCGACGGCCCGGGTCGCGCGGGACGCGGGTCTGGAGGCGCACGCCTTCAGCAACATGGCCTTCCTGGCCCGGGACTGCGGCCGCTCCCGCGAGGCGGTACGGGCGGCCCAGGCCGGCCGCCGGGCCGCGCGCTCCCTCGGTTCCCCCCGGCTGCTGTCGCTGCTCGCCCTGCGGGAGGCCGGCGGCTGGGCGGGGCTGGCCGACCGCAAGGCCTGCGAGGAGGCGCTGACCCGGGCCCACACGGAGTTCTCCCGCGGCGAGGCCGACGCCGACCCCGAGTGGATGTCCTTCTTCGGCGAGGCGGAGCTGGAGTTCCTGGAGGCGCGGTGCTGGGCGGCGCTCGGGGAACACGCCCGCGCGGCCCGGCACGCCCGCCGCGCCGCCGACCTCCAGGATCCGCACTTCGCCCGGAACGTCGCCCTCTACACGGCCGAGCTGGCCGGTGACCTGGCCCGCGCGGGCGCCCCGGACGAGGCCGCCTGGGCGGGGGGCCGGGTGCTGGACCTGCTGACCGAGGTCCAGTCCACCCGGGTCCGGTCGTTGCTCTCGGAGACCGCAGCCGCCCTGGTCCCGCACCAGCGGTCCCCGCGCGTGGGCGCCTTCCTGACCCGGCACGCGGCGGTCTGACCCCGCCGGTTCGCGGTCAGCCGCCGAGGTACTCGTAGACCCCGCCCTCGGGGTGGCGCACCACCGCGCGGCGCCCGTTGGGCGTGGGGGCGGGGGCGGCGATCACCTCACCCCCGGACGCGGCGCAGTGCGCGACCGCCGCGTCGAGATCGGCCACGGAGAGGGTGGCGGCCACTCCCGCGAACCGCTCGGCGATCGCGTCGGGCCCGCTGAACAGCAGGAACGGCCCGACGCTCGCCAGGTCCAGGCCGGCGAACTCGAAGCGGGTCGCCGGCTGGCCGGTGAGGCGTACGTAGAAGTCCAGGGCCGGACCGAGATCGTCCACGCGCCGCCGCAGCACCACGGAGGTAATCGTCATGGGTCCATCCTCCCAGCTGGGTGACGACTCAACTCCCTTGCGGTGAGCGCCTTTAGGCGGATTCCCGGCCAACTCCCCTTCCGACCGAAGGCAGCCGCCGGGGGTTCCGCGAGCCTCCCGGCGACTTCGCCGCCGGGCTGGAGAGTGCGGCGGCAGGGCTGAAATGGCCGGTCGGCACTCGCCGTTTGCGCCCGGCTCCACCCGAACCGACGAAGCCCGCCGCCCCGGCGCATTGGGCCGCGGCCCGGCCCGGCCCGGCCCGAAGGGACTTACGCGTCCAGGTGCCCCGTGTCGTTCCAGCGTTCCAGGGCGGGGGCACCGTACGCCCAGCCGAGGACCGAGAGGGAGGTGGGCTCCAGGCGGATCCGGGCGCCGAAGGAGGCTTCGAAGCCGAGCCAGCGGGCGGCGAGGGTGCGCAGGACGTGGCCGTGGGCGAAGACCAGGACGTCGCGCTCCGCCGAGCGGGCCCAGGCGACGACCTCGTCCGCGCGCGCCGCGATGTCGGCGACGGACTCGCCGCCCGGGACCCCGTCGCGCCAGATCAGCCAGCCGGGCCGGATCGCCTGGATCTCGGCCGGGGTCATGCCCTCGTAGTCGCCGTAGTCCCACTCCAGCAGGGCGTCCCACGGCTCCGCCCGGACCCCGAAGCCCGCCAGGTCGCAGCTCTCGCTCGCGCGGACCAGCGGACTGGTGCGGACCTCGATGCCGGGCAGACTGTTCCACGGGTCGCGGGCCAGCCGCTCGCCGAGCAGCTTCGCACCCCGCTTGCCCTCTTCCAGCAGGGGCACGTCCGTGCGTCCGGTGTGCTTGCCGAGCTGGGACCACGCCGTCTGGCCGTGGCGGGCCAGCAGGATGCGGGGGGCCATGGGGTTCTCCCGTTTCATGCGAATTCGCGCACTTTCGTACGTTTTCCGGCCATTCAATCGTCCGTCCATCATCCATCACACGAACAACGGGGGACCCCACCCGCCCCCGGCACCGGTTTCCGCGCTAAGTCCACGATTGTCAGTGGCGGATGGGACACTTCCGCCCGTGAGCTCCTACCCGCCCAGCAGCCCCGCGCAGCCGACCACCCTGCGGCAGCGGCTCGCCGGCCTGCGCGGCCCGGCCGTACCGCCCCGTCCGCTCGACGCCCGGGCGCTGGCTGCCCTCGCCGCCAATCCCGGCTGCGGCAGACGG
This sequence comes from Streptomyces sp. MB09-01, assembly GCF_033794505.1. Taxonomy (NCBI): domain Bacteria; kingdom Bacillati; phylum Actinomycetota; class Actinomycetes; order Kitasatosporales; family Streptomycetaceae; genus Streptomyces; species Streptomyces sp. MB09-01. The sequence continues at coordinate 4,656 of NZ_JARAYQ010000297.1, forward strand.
GCCCTGCTCGACGGCGCCGGCGTGGACAAGAACGCCCTCGCCACGGCCCTCGGCTCGCCCGCCGCCTTCGGGCAGTCGCAGTTCGCCATAGTCCGCGGGAACTCCTTCGAGGCCAAGGTCAAGGGCGACGGCGGTGCCGAGCTGCTGCGGCTGGTCCACGCGCACCTCGACCCGGCCGCCGAGCCCCCCGGCGCGGGCGCCCACGTCCCCGACCTCACCGCCGCCGGGCCCGAGGGCCGCGCCGCCCGCACCGCGCTCGCCCTGCGCGAGGCCACCGCGGCGCGGGCGTGGACCCTGCTGGACCACCCGATGCTGGCCCTGGAGGTGGCCGGCTACCCGGCCTACCTGGAGCCGGACGCCGTGGTCGTGCATCCCGACGGCCGCTGGACCGTGGTGGAGATCAAGTCGTTCCCGATGATCGACGGGGCCGCCGACGCCGCGAAGGTGGGCGCCGCCGCCCGCCAGGCCGCCGTGTACGTGCTGGCCCTGGAGAAGACCGCCGGGAAGCTGGCGGGCGCCGAGGTCGGGCACACCGTGCTGCTGGTCTGCCCGAAGGACTTCTCCAACCTGCCCACCGCCTCCCCCGTCGACATCCGCCGCGAGCGTTCCGTGACCCGGCGCCAGCTGGACCGGCTGACCCGGGTCGAGGAGCTGGCCGCGGCGCTGCCCGAGGGGCTCAGCTTCGACCCGGCGACCCGGACCACCGAGGAGCTCGTCGAGGCGGTGTCCGCCGTCGACGCCGCCTACGCCCCCGAGTGCCTGGCCGCCTGCGAGCTGGCCTTCCACTGCCGGGAGCGGGCCCGCACCGCGGGCACGGTGACCGCGCTGGGCCGTTCCGTACGGGGTGAGCTGGGCGGGCTGACCACCGTCGAGGAAGCCCTCGCGGCGGCCGCCGGGGCCGGCTGCGCCGAGGATCCGACCGCCGCCGCCCTGCACCGCGCGGCCCGGCTGCGCGCCGAGGCGCTGGAGTCGGCGGCGGGGGTCGTCGCATGAGCCTGCTGAACACACTGGCCCGGCTGGAGGCCGTGCGGGCGGGCCGCGCCCAGCCGCTCGCGACCGTACGGCACCGCCACCTGAGCGAGCGCCCGATGGTCTTCGTGCCGCTGACCACGGCCGGTGAGGCCGGGGCTCCGCTGGGCGCGCTGGTCGGCACGGACCGGCACGAGCCGCAGGTGTTCGTGATACCCCAGCCCCGCGACCGGGACCTGCGCTGGGCGTTCCTCGCGGACCTGGCGGTCCACGTGCTGGCCCACATCGACGCGTACGCGGACGCCGTGGAGCCGGCCGAGCGCAGCGAGACCGACCCGGAGACGGGCAAGCGGGTCAAGGTGGAGACCGAGCTGTGCGTGGACGCGCCGCAGCTGATCGTGCCGAGCCGGGCGGGCATCGAGTACGTGCGGCTGCTGGGGCGGTCGATGCGGTTCCGGCGCACCGCCGAGGAGGAGCCGGAGAATCCGTATCCGGCGCCCTCGCAGGTGCCGATGCTGGGCCGCTGGTTCACCCACCTCGCCGAGCGCTCCCGCGTGCCCGGCTCCTCGATGCTGCTGTCGGCGACCGACCTGCTGTCCCGGCACTGGGCGACCGGCCAGAGCAATCTGGAGGACCAGCACCTGGGCGCACTGCTGAGCTGGATCGACCCGCCCGAGGGCCTTTCGGGGGCCGAGGCGGCGCTCCGGGCGGAGCTGGGCCGCGACGGGGAAGGCCGGCTGCTGTGCCCGCCGGCCGGTCCGGCCACCGACCCGGCGTTCGACAACAAGCTGCTGGCCCCGGCGATCGCCCGCTACGACGCGGCGCGCACGGCCCTGGCCACCGGGCCCCGGGACGACGACGGCGCGGTGCGGAAGGCCGAAGAGGTCCGCAAGGCCGGAGAGGCCGTGCGCCGGCTGGTCGTGGACCAGATGTCGAACACCTGGTGGGCGACGTGGGAGGCGATCGACCTGCTGCGCGCCCTGCCGCCGGGCGAGCGCGCGGAGGAGCGCTGGACGCGCGACCGCTGGTCGTACACCGGCCACCGGGACCGCGTACGGGCGGGCGAGCCGCCGCAGCCGCGCCGCGACGACGCGGTGACGGCGGCCCAGAAGCTGGCCACGCGGGAGACCGAGCAGGTGCGGCTGGACGCGCAGGAGGCGCTGGACGACCCCCTCGTCATGGCGGGCCGGCGCCTCGCGGGCGAGGCCTTCGCCGGCGAGGTCACCGAGGTGGTGATGGAGTGGACGGAGTCGAAGCGGCCGAGCCCGCGCCCGCTGGTGACGGTGGCCACGGAGGACCGGCCGCAGCTGGCGGAAGGGGGCGGCGGGAAGGTGTTCCGTTCGCTGGACGGTCGCCCGCAGAGCGCGCAGTTCGTACGCTTCGAGGAGGACGGGCGGCTGGTGCTGCGGCTCCTCGACAAGATGGGCCGCGGCCGGGAGCCTGAGCCCGGTTCGGTGCCGGAGAAGGGCGACCGGGTGTGCTGGACGCTCTTCGAGCACGACGCGCGCGGCGGCCCGAAGCTGCCGGAGCCGGAGCAGACGCCGTGGACCCACGGCGGCCCGCCGGGGCACCTGAGCGCCGTTCCCCTGCCCGACGCCGTGACCGACGAGGACGTGCTGTGACCGCGACCGCATCCTTCGACCCCGGGGCCGCGGCCGCCGAGGCGACCGCCGCGATCCTGCGCGACACCCTGCACGGGGCCGAGCGGGGCGTGGTCGTCGACTCCCCGCCGGGAGCCGGCAAGTCCACGCTGGTGGTGCGGGCGGCCCGGGAGCTGGCCGCGGCCGGGCGCCGGCTGATGGTGGTGGCGCAGACGAACGCGCAGGTCGACGACCTGGTGCTGCGCCTCGCCGACAAGGACCCTGAGCTGAAGGTGGGCCGGCTGCACAGCAGCGAGGGGGATGCTTACGACCCGGCGCTGCGGGAGCTGCCCTCGGTGACCCTGTCGGCCAAGCCGGGGGATCTCGCGGAGCTGCCGGTCACCATCTCCACGGCGGCGAAGTGGGCGTTCGTCAAGGACGTCGAGCCCTGGCAGCACGCCATCGTCGACGAGGCGTACCAGATGCGCTCGGACGCGCTGCTGGCCGTGGCCGGGCTGTTCGAGCGGGCGCTGTTCGTGGGCGACCCGGGGCAGCTCGACCCCTTCAGCGTGGTGGGTGCGGAGCAGTGGGCGGGCCTGTCCTACGACCCCTCGGCCTCGGCGGTGAGCACCCTGCTCGCGCACAACCCGCAGCTGCCGCAGCACCGGCTGCCGGTGTCCTGGCGGCTCCCGGCCACGGCGGCGCCGCTGGTCTCCCGTGCGTTCTACCCGTACACGCAGTTCCGCAGCGGTACGGGGCCGGGCGAGCGGCGGCTGTCGTACGGCGTTCCCTCGGACGGGTCGGGCCCGGACCGGGTGCTGGACGAGGCCGCCGAGGCGGGCTGGGGGCTGCTGGAGCTGCCCGCGCGGCACACCCCGCGCACCGACCCGGAGGCCGTCGGTGCGGTGGCCCTGGTGGTCCGCCGGGCCCTGGACCGCGGGGCGGTGACCTCCGACGAGCAGTCCGACGGTCCTTCCCCGCTGACGGCCGACCGGATCGCGGTCGGCACCGCCCACCGCGACCAGGCGGCCGCGGTCCGCGCGGCGCTGGCCGTGCTCGGGGTCACCGGAGTCACGGTGGACACCGCGAACCGCCTCCAGGGCCGCGAGTACGACCTCACGGTGGTCCTCCACCCCCTGTCGGGCCGCCCGGACGCGACGGCCTTCCACCTGGAGACGGGCCGCCTGTGCGTCCTGGCCTCCCGGCACCGGCACGCGTGCGTGGTGGTGGCCCGGGCGGGCATAGCGGAACTCCTGGACGACCACCCGTCGACGGAACCGGTCCAACTCGGCGTGACGGTGAAGTTCCCGGACGGGTGGGAGGCCAACCACTCGGTCCTGGCCCACCTGGCGGAACACCGCGTGCCCTGGCGTCCGTAGGGGCGAGCGGCCGGGCTGCCGGGGGCTCAGGTCTTGCGCTTCGCGCCCTTGCGTTCGCGCAGGAGTTCGCCGACCTCGGCCAGGGTGCGGAGCTGCTCCGGGGTCAGGATGTCGATCAGGTGGCGGCGGACCGACTCCACGTGGAGGGGGGCCGCCTCCGTGATCGTGGCCACGCCCGTGCCGGTGAGGACGACCTCCGCGCCCCGGCCGTCCGTGGCCACCTCCTCGCGGCGGACGATGCCGCGCCTCTCCATGCGGGTGAGCTGGTGGGACAGCCGGCTGCGGGACCACTGCATCAGTTCGGCCAGTGCCGTGATCCGCATGCGGTGGCCGTCCGTGGAGCCGAGCACCGACAGGACGTCGTAGTCGGCCTCGGAGAGCCCGCTGTCCTGGCTCAGGTCGCGCGCGATCTCCGCGTTGACCAGCGGGAACATCCGCCGCCACGCGTACCAGGCGTCCTGTTCGGGATCCGTGAGCCAGCGGGGAGGCTCGGATGCGGGGGTCATGCTTCCACTCTAGCCAGGTCGGTGACACATCACCTATCTGGTTGACACGTCACGCACACTCCGGCTTTTATAGGTGACACATCAACAACCGCATCGACCGGGAGTCCACTCCATGACCCGCCTGCACGTCATCTCCGCCGCCACCCGCCCCACCTCCCTTTCCCGGGCCCCACCGGGG
>NZ_JARAYQ010000298.1:0-9137 GCF_033794505.1 Streptomyces sp. MB09-01
GGCGGGCCTCGTAGGGGGTGGACAGGACCACCGTCGTGCGCGTCGAGACGTGGGCGAGGGCGCGCAGCCGGCCCAGGAGGTCCTCCAGCTCCAGGGGCGTGGCGACGCGCACCTTGAGGATGTAGTTCTCGTCGCCCGCGACGCTGTGGCAGGCCTCGATCTCGGGGACGCCGGCCAGCCGGTCGGCGATGTCGTCCGGGGCGCTCGGGTCGAAGGGCTTGACCGAGATGAACGCCGTCAGCGGCAGGCCCACGGCCTCCGGGTCGACCACGGCCGCGTACCCGCGGATCACCCCGCGCTGTTCCAGCCGGCGTACTCGCTGATGGACTGCCGACGTGGACAGCCCCGTGGCCTTGCCCAGATCCGTGTAGCTCATCCGCCCGTCCCGTACGAGCAGATCCACGATCTGGCGGTCCAGCTCCTCCATTGCGCTCATAGCCGCTCAACTTAAGGCCCAAGGGCACTCCAAGCCCAGTGGTGTCCGCCCACTGGAGGCATCTGCGCCAGGCATGTGACCAAGGCCACAGGGGTATGCAGTCGCAGGCCGGTCTGTTGTGGTTACTCGTGACGCTCGACGGGAAGTGCTTGCTGTGGCCGAGGCCGCAGAACCTGCCCGCCCGGCCCACCCAAGGGGGAGTACATCCATGCTGAACACCAAGCGCGCCGGTCGCACCGAACCGGAGCCCCTGGAACCGCTCGATTCCGGGGACGGCACGTACCCCGAGGACGGCGCATACGCCGAATACCCCGACGACCTCGAGGGATTCGAGATCCACCACGCCATCTGCCCCGACTGCGGCCAGTCGATCGCCCTCGTCGCGGACGAGGAGTTCCTGCCGCAGCACGCGCTCTGCCTGACCCCGTGGAACCCCTTCGGGCTCACGGTGTGCGCGGGTACCGGGCGGCCGGCCACGGACGCGCTGCCGACCGTCGGCATGATCCAGCCGGTGGAGGCCCCGGAGCCCGATTCCGTCGTCCTGTCGACCCTGCCCCAGGGTCTGGACTGGCGGACGCAGCCGTTCTCGCACGTGGGCGGTCCGGGCTCGCGTCCGGTCCGTGTGGTGAGCCCGGTGCTCCCGCAGCCGCAGGCGCAGACGCGGCAGCAGCACGCCCAGGCGGCCTGACCACCGCCCGGGCGCACCGCCCCTGCTCCGACCCCTACCAGTACGTTCCCTGCACCATGGCGGCCAGGCTGGCGTGGTGCAGGATCAGGCTGTCCGGGTCCGCGGGGATCTCCACCTCGCCGAAGTGCGCCTGCCGGTAGGCGATGCGCAGCATCACGATGGCGTGCCGGAGGGCGGCGTAGAGGGTGTGGAACTCCATGTCGCGCGGGGTGTGCCCGGTGAGTTCGGCGTACCGGCGCTCGAGGTCCTCGCGGCGCAGGAAGTCGGGCAGGCCGGGCTGTCCGAAACCGACGGTGAGGTCCTGGAAGAACCGGTGGAGGTAGACGGTCCAGCCGAGGTCCACCTCGCGCGGGGCGCAGGCAGCCATCTCCCAGTCCAGGACGGCCACCGGCGTGAAGCCGTCGTAGATGACGTTGCCGATGCGGGCGTCCCCCCAGTTGAGGACCGCGGGTCCCTCGTCCGCCGGCCACAGCTCCTCCAGGCGGCCGAAGGCCCGTTCGATGAGCGGGGACGGGGCGAGTCCGCCCACCACCCAGGCGTAGTAGGCGCGTTGGGCGTCCACGTGCCGGCGCAACGGGGTGCCCTTGCCGTCCGGCAGGAGGAACTCTGCTTCTCTGACCGGGAATTGGTCGTGCAGGCGGGCCAGCAGCGAGATGCTCGCCTCCTGGAGCTGGGCGCGCTCGGCGTCGGTGGCGGCGTGCAGCCAGTTGCCCTCGTAGGTGTAAGGCATGACGTCCGGCGGGACCCGGCCCTCGGCACGGGCCATCACGAAGAACGGCGCCCCCAGCGGCCCCGGATCCTCCTCCAGCCACTGCACCCGCGGGACGGGCAGGTCCGTGTGCTCGGCGACCAGGCGCATCACGCGGTGCTGGCGCGGCATGTCGTACATCGGGAAGACGGTGTAGGCGGCCGGATCGGCGGCGAGCCGCAACGCGCAGGCGCGGAGCGGGGTGTCGGGGTGCTCTATGTCGAAGAGCAGGGTCTCGCTGGACATCCCGTTGGATCCGGGGACCGAGACATTGGTGACCTTCGCTCCGGGGAGCCTGCCGTCCAGCCAGACGGCGAGCCGCCGGCCGAGCTCTTCGGGCTCCCGGGTGGAGGTGCGCGGGCGTGGCGCGGTGGCCATGGGTGAGCCCCTTCCTGCTACTGGGCGACGGAGGAGTAGTCGGTGAAACCGCTCGGGTCGTGGCGGCCGAAACTGCCGTGCTCGAAGATGCCGTGTCCGGTCTGCCCGTCGAGGGTGAAGCGGGCCGAGTGGTCGGTGACCCCGAAGGCGGCCATGGGGTGGGCCGCGGGGTCGGACAGGTCGTAGGTGCGGCGGTCGGTCCAGCCGCGCCCCTGCCAGGTGCCGTGCTGCCAGTCGCCGGCGGGCGGGTAGCCGGCGCCGACGGCCAACGGGGAGCTGTTGAGGATCTCCACGCCCAGTTCGAGGGGCTTGCGGGACGGGTCGGTGAGGTGGACGACGGCCCGCTCGGGGTGCCGGCTGCCCGGCCGGTAGCGGATCTCGGTGTGCGGCCAGCCGAGTTGGACGTCGTGGCGGCCGCTGCCTTCGGGGAAGACCTGCACGGCCTCGTTCAGGGCGCGGTGCCCGTCGGCGTCCTCCTGGGCGATGACCATGACGAACCGGTCCTCGAAGCGGACCGGGATCCAGAGCCAGTGGAAGCCCTCGGGCCGGTGCTCCTCGGCGGCGCGGCCACCCTCCTCACCCGGTATCGGCCGCACCCCCCAGCTCCGGTCGCGGGTACCGGTCCACTCCCCCGGCGTGAGGACGAACTCCTCCCCCTTCGCCCGGATGACGCCGCTCACGCCACCGGCCTGGACGAAGCGGCGCCCCTCCAGCATGAGCCGGTCACCGCGCCGCTGGACGTGGTGGGGCTCCCAGACGGCCGGGAACTCGGCGGTCCAGGTGACGTCGTACGAGAGCCCGTCCGGGTCCTCCGGATCCGCCGCGCAGCGCAGGGTGAGCCGCTTGAGCGGAACGTCGACGGTGATGGACAGGGCGCCCACCGACAGGTTCATCCGATCGTCGGTGAGGGCGTCGGAGGCCCGGACGGCGAGGAGCTCGTCGCCGATGCGGAGGGTGGCGTAGGCGTCGATGACCCCGGCGTTGGGGTAGACGCCGAGACCGAGGATGAGCACGGCGCGGCCGGCGTGGTCGAAGACGTGGAAGATGCAGCGGTCGTAGGCGTTGCGGTCGCCGCTGACGAGGTGCTTCATCGACAGGGGGGCCTGGTGGATGGGGTACTCGTCGAGGGCGACGGGCCGGTCGACGGACATGGCGGACCTCCTGGACGGACGGCTGCGGGGGCGGCTCAGGCGAATATGACGGTACGTCAGAAAGACCACCCAGGAACACCCCTTCTGGCACGCTCTGCCACACCGACACTCCACGCCGGGTCGCTGAGCCGCTGGGCCGCGTCGCTGAGCCGCTGGGCCGGGAAGGAGGAGCCAATGGGTCGATCGAGGGGGTGGAGAGGCAGGAGCTTGCCTCAGCCGAACTGGACCGGCGTGTGGCTGGGGCCAACCCCCGGGCGGCTACCGGCCGCGGTCACGCAGGAGCCAGCAGCGATGAGAGGCGCCCGACCGACCCTCGACGGCCGCCATCATGCGGGAGCGATGGCGACTTACGTCCACCCGCAAACGGCCGACCGCCGCTGGAACGCGCGAAGCGCGCAGCCAGCCGTGGCGACCCATGTCGAACCCAAGACGGCCGACGACCGGCGGGGGGTGATCGGCGGCCGGCGACCGGCGGCCCAGCGGGCGGGGGCCGGCAACTGGCGTGCCGGCGGGCGGGGGCCCGCGACCGGCGACCGACGGCGGGCGACCGGCGACCGACGGCGGGCGACCGGCGACCGACGGCGGGCGACCGGCGACCGACGGCGGGCGACCGACGGGCAGGCGACCGGCGGCGGGCCGGCGCCCGGCGAAACGTGCGAGTCCGTAGCGATCGGTGGGCCCATGTCGAGCCCCCACGGCCTGCGGCCGCGGTCACACAGGAGCCCGCAGCGATGAGGGGCGGCCCTGCCGACCTCCTGGGTCCGCCGCCGCGCAGGATCGATGGCGGCCTACGCGCAACCACGCACGGGCGGCAGCCGCTGGGAAGTGCGTGCGTAGCGCGGGCACCAGTGGCGGCTTAGTCCGGTTCAACACGGCCGGCAGCCAGAGACACGCAAAGTGCAAAGCGACCGGTGGCGGCTCGTGTCGTCTTCCCCCCGATGGCCTGCGGCCGCCGTCACTCAGTAACGCGTAGCGGTCGGAGGCGGCTCGGCCTATGCCCGACCCCGACGGCGGTCGGTGCGTACAGATCGGTGCGCACAGATCAGTGGCGGCTAATGTCCAGCCGCATACGGCCCGCAGCCGCTGAGACGGGCGAGGCACGTAGCACAGTGGACGCGCCCCCCGAACAGGCCGGTGGTCGCCGTCCCGGCCGTCCCTGCTGTGATCGCCCGGCCCGTTCTTTGGGGGTTTCCCGGCTGTCTTCGACTTTCCGTGGCGGGATGGTCGGTCGAGGGTGGCCGCAGGCCATCGCGCAGCGACGCGACGAAGGAGCGCCCTTGAGGGACCGTCCCGCTACGGAAGACGATGAGACCGCCGGGAAACCCCCAGCCCCTCCCTGATTCCGGTCAGCCGGCTCCCGCCCCCCGGGGACGGCTCGAACGGATACCCGTACCCCGAGAGCGATTACCCGGCCCTTCGCTCCCGCGTTGGCCGTGCATGACCATGCTTCAGTCTTCAACCGGCCGAAGGCGTAGGCCGACGCCGCCGGGATTCGAAGAATCGGTTCAGCGGCAGCATCCCCACCCACGTGAGCAACAACAGCAACCGCAAGCGCAACAGCAACAGACGCCCGATCCGCCGATCTACCGCGATCTCCTGGCCCGGTGGGCCGATGCCGGCCGCACTCTGCCCGGTCGCCGCGACCCGGAGTGGTCCCGGCTCACGTCCTCCCCGGTCTGGCCCACGACCAGCAGCGGCCTGTACTGACGCCCTGCCCCGGGCCAGGACCAGCACCACCAGCACCAGCACCAGCACCAGCACCAGCACCAGGGTCAGCGGGTCTCCGGCCCCGCCAGGTGGCGGGCGATGACCATGCGCTGGATCTGGTTGGTGCCCTCCACGATCTGCAGCACCTTCGCCTCGCGCATCAGGCGCTCGACGGGGAAGTCCGCGGTGTAGCCGTAGCCGCCGAGGACCTGCACGGCGTCCGTGGTGACGGCCATCGCCGCGTCCGTGCAGAACAGCTTCGCCATGGCCGCCTGCCGGGAGAACGGCTTGCCCGCGTCCCGCAGCCGCGCCGCCGCGAGGTACAGCGCGCGCCCCGCCTCGATCTTGGTGGCCATGTCGGCCAGCATGAAGCGCAGCCCCTGGAAGTCCGCGATCGGGTGCCCGAACTGCTTGCGGTCCAGCGCATACGTGAGCGCCTCGTCCATCGCCGCCTGCGCGACGCCGATGGCGCAGGCGGCGATGCCCAGGCGCCCCGCGTCCAGCGCGGCCAGGGCGATGGTGAAGCCCTGCCCCTCCTCGCCGATCCGCCGCGCGTCCGGCACCCGTACGCCGTCGAAGTGCAGCTGGGCGGTGGGCGAGCCCTTCATGCCCATCTTCTTCTCGGGCACGGCCGCCGTCAGGCCCTCCGCGTCGCCGGGCACCAGGAAGGCGGTGATGCCCTTGGGGCCCTCGACGCCCGTCCGCGCCAGGACGGTGTAGAAGTCGGCGACTCCGCCGTGGGTGATCCAGGCCTTGGTACCGGTGATGATCCAGTCGTCGCCGTCGCGCACCGCCTTGGTGGTGAGCGAGGCGGCGTCGGAGCCGGCAGCCGGCTCGGACAGGCAGTAGGCGCCCAGCAGGCCGCCGCCCAGCATCGCGGGCAGGTGCGCGCCCTGCTGCTCCTTGGTGCCGTAGCCGGCCAGGCCGTGGCAGGCCAGGGAGTGCACGCTGACGCCGAGGCCGACGGTCAGGCGGGCCGCGGCCAGCTCCTCCAGGACCTGGAGGTAGACCTCGTACGGCTGCTCGCCGCCGCCGTACTCGCCGGGGTAAGGGAGGCCGAGCAGACCCGCCTCGGAGAGCAGCGTGAAGACCTCGCGGGGAAACCTCCCGGAGTCCTCTTCGTCGGCGGCATTCGGGCGGATCTCCCTCTGGGCGATCTCGCGTACGAGGGCGAGGAGGTCGCGGGACTCCTCGGTGGGCAGCTGACGGTCCACCGGCTGCGGGGCGCGGTCTGGCATGGCGGCGCTCTCCTCCCTGATCGGGCACGGCGGCGACGCGTGAGGTGTGGGACGCGCCGCCGGGTTTCGGTGCTCTCACAGCCGATGGTCCCCTCCCGGATCACGGAATGGGCTGTTCAGCGGCTGCGGCGGCTTGAGTATGCCCGATCAGGGGCTTCCCGTCACCGGGGCAAGATCGTCACGCTGACCGAACGGTCCTTCGGGAGCGGGAGGTGCCGGACACTCCGGGACGAATTCCTCGATCACTGTCAGTGTCGCGCGCAGCTGGCGCACGAGAAGGGCGCCGAGCTCGGCGCGCTCGGGCTGCTGCCCCACCACGTCGGCCCCACCCAGCCCACCGATCCATTCCAGGGTGATCCCCTCGACCGAGGAGAGCCAGCCGACGAGGGCGAGCCGGGCGACCTGCGGGAGCGCCCGGTGTCCGTACGCGCCTTCGGCGATGGTGGCGACCAGCTCCTCGCGCACGGCGTCGCGGATGGCGAGCACCTCGGCGTCGGAGCCGACGCCGCCGGTGACGATGGTGCGGTACGCGGCGCGGTGGTGCTCGGCGTAGTGCAGGTAGCCGTCGATGGTGCGGCGGACGCGCTCAGCGTTGGGGAGGTCCGCGTCGTTGCCGGCGCGGGCGACGAGCTCGGCGACCGAGTCCTCGACGATGGCGAGGTAGTAGCCGCGCTTGCTCTTGAAGTAATAGTAGATCAAGCCCTTGGCGACGCCCGCGTGCTTGGCGATGTCGTCCATCGAAAGCGCGTCGTACGAGGTGTCGGCGAACAACTTGCGCCCGGTTGCTATGAGTTCGGCCCTACGAACCTGCGAACGCTCGGTCGCACCGCGCTGTTGACCAATATTCAAATTCAGCCCTAGCCTCGAACCGCCACAACGTGCCCGCAGTATGGCAGCCTCGACGGCGAGCCACGTTCGGCACGGCGCAGATCGACCGCGGGGCCCGAGCTGCTGCCGACCCCGCCCGTCCCGCTGACCGCGCTGACCGGGCCGGTCAGCCTGGGCCTCGGCCCCGGCCCCGACCTGCCGGTGGTACCGCCGGCGGCGCCGGCGACGGGGGCCGGCGCCCCGTAGGCGAAGCGGTCACAGCCAGCCGACCTGGGTGACGAACATGGCGACGACGACCGCGAGGGTCCAGCCGAGGACGTGCTCGAGCCAGGAGGAGTCGCCCTTGGGGCCTCCGGTGCGAACGAGGTCCAGGGCGGGGGCGGTCGGGGTGGCGCTGGCGGCAGTCATGATGTCCAATGTGCCAGCGTTCGCGGCCTTCGCGGTAGATGACGAGGGTCACGTGGTGGCGCGCATCACACCCAGGGGCCGCATCACACCACGCATCACACCGCGCATCACACCACCGGGCCCCCGCCGCTTCCCCGAAACAAGGGGTGCGACGAGGGCCCGAGGGCCTCTTCGGTGTCGCGCTAGATGCGGGAATCGCGGCTGCGGCCCGCCATGCCCGCCATGGCGAGGCCGAGGCAGAGCGCGACGACCCCGGTGATCACGTTGCTGACCACCGAACGAGTCGTGTCCATCTCTCCGGCGATGACCCACGGGGCGATGATCGTCCACGCGCCGAGTGCAACGGCGGTCCAGGCCATCGCATGGGTGCGTTCGTAAGCGGAACCCAGACCGCCCATGCACAGGCAGAACGCCAGGCCGGCGATCAGATTGTTGATGGCCAGCGGGGTCAGGACGCTGAAGCCGGCTATCCACGGCGAAGCCGCCAGGTACAGGCCCGTGACCAGGGCCAGTGCTTCAACGGCTTGCGCGGCAGGGGTGCTGGTCACCCGCTCGAACCGAGTGCGCATCTCGGCAAGGTCCGGGTGGTGCTCGATGCTGCTGGGATGAGTGGTCATGGCGGACTGCCTCCTACAAGGAGCCTTATATGCCCTTTATGCCACTTATGCCCATATTCCGCCCGTTAAGCCATCCGAACCAGCGGAGCTTTCCACGAGGCCTTCCCAAGCTTTCCCCGAGCCTTCCCCGAGCTCTTCCTGACCTGTCCGGGACAGGTCAGGAGCCTGCTCAGAGCACCCCGACCGCCGTCAGCGCAGCCGTGTGCGCCGCGCCGAGGGCCGCCGGGAAGTAGAGGTAGCAGATGCCGCCGGTGCCGGAGGCGACCTTGCCCGAGGCGCCGTGCCGCTTGGTGCGCAGCCAGATCGTCTCCCATTCGGCGCGCTTGTAGACGCGGCGCACGGAGGGGTTGTCGGGCGAATTGGGGTCGTTGGCGATCACGTCCCCGGCGGCCGTGAAGCCGATGACGGTCATCAGGTGGCCCGCGGTGCCGTAGCCGGCGCCGGTGAGCTCCTCCGTGCGGAAGGACTGCGAGGTGATGGCCGGGATGCCGGCCCGGACCAGGGTCTCCAGGTCGGACAGGGCGGTGAGGCGGGTGACGACGCCGGCGAGCCCGCGGTAGGTGGCCGCGTACGCGGGGTTGAAGGGCCAGTTGCCGCAGCCCTTGTAGGCGGCGTCGTAGGTGGAGCGGGCCGCGTGGCAGACCTGCGGGTCGGCGTACCTCGGGTTCACCCAGGCCAGGGCGGTGGCGCTGGCCTTGCCGCCCCAGTACTCGATGATCATTTGCGAGGAGGTGGGGCTGCACCAGGCCTCGCCGCCGTTGTCGTACTCGGGGTACTGCCCGGCGTGGGTCTCCTGGGAGTAGCGCGGGACCTTCGCAGCCGTCGGCTGTGGACATCGGAAGGGGGCCGAAGCCTGTCGGTGGGGGACCGCGGGCTTCGCAGAAGAAGTCTACCGACAAAGAACCCACGGCGCTGTGACCTGCGGGCGCGAAGCAGCC
>NZ_JARAYQ010000299.1:0-9126 GCF_033794505.1 Streptomyces sp. MB09-01
CCCCCGTGCCCGTCCAGGCTCTCCCCACACGCCAGGAGGAACCCGCCATGACCAGACAGCGCCCACGCATCGTGGACCTCAGCGAGACGCCGCCCAACCGCCGGCGCGGCGGCGACCTGAGGGCCGTGCTCACCCCGACGTCGGTGGGTTCCACCAGCGGCTTCATGGGCATGGCGATCATGGCCCCCGGGGAATCCATCGCCGAGCACTACCACCCGTACTCCGAGGAGTTCGTCTACGTGGTCGCCGGCCGGCTGGAAGTGGACCTCGACGGCGAGGCCCACCCGCTGCGCACCGACCAGGGCCTGCTCGTCCCCCTCAACGTGCGCCACCGCTTCCGCAACGTCGGGGACACCGAGGCCCGCATGGTCTTCCACCTGGGCCCGCTCGCCCCGCGTCCCGAACTCGGCCACGTCGACACCGAGGAGGCCCCGCACCCGGAGAGCACCGCCTGGGAGCAGCCTCCGGACCGTACAGGAGCGGTCTCGTGACCCGCCGGCGGGTGGCCGTCACCGGAGTCGGCGTCGTCGCGCCCGGCGGGATCGGCGTCCGCGACTTCTGGGACCTGCTCTCCAACGGCCGTACGGCGACCCGGGGCATCAGCCTTTTCGACCCGACGGGTTTCCGCTCCCGGATAGCAGCCGAGGTCGACTTCGACCCCGCCGCGCACGGCCTCGGCGAGGGCGAAGCGGCCCGGGCGGACCGGTACATCCAGTTCGCCCTCGTCGCCGCCCGTGAGGCCGTCCGCGACGCGGCACTCGACCTCGACACGGACGAGGCCTGGCGGACCGGCGTCTCCCTCGGCACCGCCGTCGGAGGCACCACCCGGCTGGAGCACGACTACGTCGCCGTGAGCCAGTCCGGCTCCTGGTGGGACGTGGACCACAAACTGGCCGGCCCGTACCTCCACCGCGCGTTCACGCCCGCGACCCTCGCCTCCGCCGTCGCGGAGGAGACGGGTGCGCGGGGCCCGGTCCAGACGGTCTCCACCGGCTGCACCTCGGGACTGGACGCCATCGGGTACGCCGTCCACTCCATCGCTGAGGGCCGGATGGACGTCTGCATCGCCGGCGCCTCCGACTCACCCATATCGCCGATCACCGTGGCCTGCTTCGACGCCATCAAGGCCACCTCGCCGAACAACGACGACCCGGCGCACGCCTCGCGGCCGTTCGACGCCGACCGGGACGGGTTCGTCCTCGGCGAAGGCGGCGCCGTCCTCGTGCTCGAAGAGCTGGAACACGCCCGCGCCCGCGGTGCGACCGTCTACTGCGAGATCGGCGGCTACGCCACCTTCGGCAACGCCCACCACATGACCGGCCTGACCACCGAGGGACTGGAGATGGCCCGGGCCATCGAAACCGCCCTCGCCCAGGCAGGAGTCGGCGCCGACCAGATCGACTACGTCAACGCGCACGGATCCGGGACCAAGCAGAACGACCGCCACGAGACCGCGGCGGTCAAGCGGGTCCTGGGCGACCACGCCTACAAGACGCCGATGACCTCCATCAAATCCATGGTGGGGCACTCCCTCGGCGCCATCGGCGCCATCGAACTCGCAGCCTGCGTACTCGCCATGGTCCACCAGGTGGTGCCGCCGACCGCGAACTACGAGACGCCCGACCCCGAGTGCGACCTGGACTACGTGCCCCGCGTCGCCCGCGGCCGGAATCTGCGCAACGTGCTCTCCGTGGGCAGCGGCTTCGGCGGCTTCCAGTCCGCCGTCGTCATGACCCGGCCGAAGGAGGAGGTCTCGTGACCAGCCGTACGGTCATCACCGGCATCGGGGTCATCGCGCCCAACGGCGTGGGCGCCGACGCCTTCTGGAAGGCGACCCAGTCCGGGGCCAGCGTGCTGGACCGCGTCACCCGAGCGGGGTGCGAGCACCTGCCGCTGCGCGTCGCGGGCGAGGTACGGGGCTTCGACCCCGGCGCCATGGTCGAGGACCGCTTCCTCGTCCAGACCGACCGCTTCACCCACCACGCCCTGGCCGCCGCCGACCTCGCCCTGGAGGACGCCCGGCTCGGCCGGGCCGACTACGAGGGCGATCCCTTCTCCGTCGGCGTCGTCACCGCCGCCGGTTCCGGAGGCGGCGAGTTCGGCCAGCGCGAACTGCAGCACCTCTGGGAACAGGGACCGCGCTTCGTGGGCCCCTACCAGTCGATCGCCTGGTTCTATGCCGCCAGCACCGGCCAGATCTCCATCCGCCGCGGCCTGAAGGGCCCCTGCGGGGTCGTCTGCAGCGACGAGGCGGGCGGACTGGACGCCTTCGCACACGCGGTCCGGGCCGTCCGCCAGGGCAGCCGGGCCATGCTGGCCGGGGCGACGGAGGCGCCCCTCGCGCCGTACTCCATCGTCTGCCAGCTGGAGTACGAGGGGCTGAGCACCTCGGACGACCCCGAGCGCGCCTACCGGCCGTTCACCGACAAGGCCTGCGGATTCGTACCCGCCGAGGGCGGCGCGATGTTCGTCGTCGAGGACGAGGCAGCGGCCCGCCGCCGCGGCGCCACGGTCCGGGCCGTCCTGGCCGGCCACGCCGCGACCTTCACCGGCACCCGGCGCCGCGACCCGTGCGGCGAGGGACTGGCCCACGCGATCCGGGGTGCGCTGCGGGAGGCCGGCTGCGCGCCGGAGGAGATCGACGTGGTCTTCGCCGACGCCCTCGGAACCCCGGAGGCGGACGCGGCCGAGGCCGCGGCCCTCGCCGACGCCCTCGGCGCGTACGGGCGGAAGGTGCCGGTCACGGCTCCCAAGTCCGGTACCGGCAGGGCGTACTGCGCGGCGCCCGCCCTCGACACCGCGGCCGCCGTCCTGGCCCTGGAGCACGGTGTCGTCCCGCCGACCCCGAACGTCTACGACGTGTGCCACGACCTCGACGTGGTGACCGGCAGCGCCCGCCCCGCGGAGCTGCGCACCGCGCTCGTGCTGAGCCGCGGCCGGATGGGATCGAACTCCGCGCTCGTCCTGCGCAAGGGCTCGCCGGCGGCCAAGTAGTGCCCCTCGTGGAAGAGAGAAGCCAGATGTCCGACCGATTGACCCTGGAGGAACTGGCGGTGCTGATGAAGACCGCCGGAATCACCGTCGATCCCACCGAACTGGCGAGCCGTCCGGACTCCGCCTTCGACGAGTACGGACTCGATTCGCTGGGCCTGCTCGGGATCGTCGGTGAACTGGAGAACCGGCGCGGGCGGGCCCTGCCCACCGACGCCGAACGGTGCAAGACCCCCGGGGAATTCCTCGACCTCGTCAACAACAGCCTGATGAGCGGAGCCTGACATGCCAGGACACACCGAGAACGAGATCACCGTCAACGCGCCCGTGGACGTCGTGTGGGAGATGACCAACGACCTCCCGAGCTGGCCGCAGCTGTTCAGCGAGTACGCCTCGCTGGAGATCATCGAGCAGCAGGGCGACACCACCCGGTTCCGCCTGACCATGCACCCCGACGAGAACGGCAAGGTCTGGAGCTGGGTCTCCGAGCGGACCGTCGACCGCAAGAGCCTCACCGTCCGCGCCCGGCGCGTGGAAACGGGCCCCTTCGCACACATGGACATCCACTGGCAGTACTTCAAGGTGCCCGGCGGCACCCGGATGAAGTGGACCCAGGACTTCGCGATGAAGCCCGACGCGCCCGTGGACGACGCGTGGATGACCGACAACATCAACCGCAACTCCCCGATCCAGATGGCGCTCATCCGGGACAAGATCGAGCAGCGCGAGCGCGAGAACCGCACCCCGGCCGTCAGCCGTCTCTGAAGCGAAAGGCAGGCACCGGATGAACCAGCCGCACCGCGCCCTCATCGTCGCCCGCATGGCGCCGGGGTCGGCGCCCGACATCGCCGAGCTCTTCGCGGGCTCGGACGCGGGCGAACTGCCGCACCTCGTAGGGGTCACGCGCCGCAGCCTCTTCCAGTTCGGCGACGTCTACCTGCACCTGATCGAATCGGACCGGCCGCCCGGCCCGGCGATCGCGAAGGTCACCGACCACCCGGAGTTCCGGGACCTCAGTGACCGACTGACGGCCTACATCAGCCCGCACAACCCGGAGACCTGGCGCAGTCCGAAGGACGCGATGGCCCACGAGTTCTACCGCTGGGAGAACCCCGGCGCGAAGTGACCCGGCGGCCCGGACGGGACCCGCACACCGGTGTGTGCGGGTCCCGCCGCGCGTGGCCCGCCGACGAGCCCCGTATCCGCAGTCCGAAGCAGCCGACAGCAGGGAGACGGAATGAACCCGACCGATACCGACCACTTCCCGGCGGATCCGGCCCGCCCGCACCACGAGGACGCGTTCTCCCGTTCCTCCCTGCGCGTGCTCGTCCTGTCCGGGTCCTCGCGCACCGGCTCGGTCAACGCCCGGCTCGCGGCCCTGGCCGCCGCCCAGGTCGGCAGGGCCGGCGCCGTCGCGGACGCCGCCACCCTCGCCGACTTCCCCATGCCGCTGTACGACGGCGACGCGGAGGCCGACGAGGGCGTGCCGAAGGGGGCCCTGGCCCTGTGCGAGCGGATCGAGGCCGCGCAGGCACTGGTCATCGCCTCGCCCGAGTACAACGCCTCCGTCCCGGGCGCGCTGAAGAACGCCGTCGACTGGGTCTCGCGCCGACGTCCGCAGCCCTTCAAGGACAAGCAGACCCTGCTGCTCTCGGCCTCGCCCTCGATGGTCGGCGGCAACCGCGGGCTGTGGGCCCTGCGGGTCCCGCTGGAGCACCTCGGAGCCCGCGTCTACCCCGACATGTTCAGCCTGGCCAACGCCCACCACGCGTTCTCCGAGAACGGCGCCCTCGCCGACCGGGTCCTCGCCGAGCGGCTGACCTCGACGATCGGCGCCTTCCTCGCCCTCACCGAGGCCGACACCCGCTACTTGCACCTGCGGCACTGCTGGTACGAGTTCCTCGGCGACCGCACCGACGCCCCGGTGACCGCCCGGGCCGAGGACTGATCATCAACGACCACGGGGCGTGAGCTATGTTGGAACGCGGGTGACGTGAGAAGGAGGCCCTCCGGTGTCATCGGGGCAGCAGGCACGCGCGCAGGCGGCCGCGATCAAGCCGAGCGGCCAGTCGTCGGAGGAGGTCCGCCCCCCGGCCGACCGGCTCCTCGCCCTTTTCGACGGCCGGCGCCTGTCGCCGGGCCAGCGCCGCATCGCCCAGTACCTGATCGACCACCTCACCGAGGCCGCCTTCCTCTCGATCACCGAGCTCGCCGAGCGGGTGGGCGTGAGCCAGCCCTCCGTGACCCGTTTCGCCTCCTCCCTCGGATTCAGCGGCTACCCCGCCCTGCGCGACGTGCTCCAGCCGATCGCCCTGAGCGCGGTCGCCGGCGCCACGGACACCCGCGAGCAGATCCGCCGCAACGAGCTGCAGGCGGCCGTGGACGCCGAGATCGAGAACCTGGAGAACGTGCGGCGGCTGCTCGCCGACACCAACCAGGTGCTGGACATCGGCCGCGAGCTGGCCGGCTCGGTGCCGCTGACCGTGCTCGGGCTGCGCATCTCGGTCTCCCTGGCGGAGTACTTCGCGTACGCGGCCCGGCGCATCCACCCCGACGTCCGGCTGGTGACCCGGGGCGGCAGCGTCGCCTTCGACGCGCTGCTCCAGTCCAGGGCGGCCGGCGGGACCTGGGTCCTCGCCTTCGCCATGCCGCGGCACGCCAAGGAGACCCTGGCCGCCATCCGCGCCGCCCGCAGCACTGGGCTGCGCGTGGTCCTGATCACGGACCCCACCCTGGGACCGCTGGTCGACGAGGCGGACGTGGCCCTGACGGCGGGCACGGGATCCCGCCTGGTGTTCGACTCGTACGCGGCGCCCGGGATGCTCTCCGCAGCCCTGCTCCAGTCCATGGCGGACGCGGACCCCGAGCGGACGCAGGCCCGCCTGGAGGACTACGAGCAGGTCGCCCACCATCACGGCTTCTTCCTCTAGGGCCGATCCGAGGAGCTCCACCAGGGGATATTCAGCCTTCGATGTGCATGAAATTTTTCATACTCTTGCTTACTCGACGGTATATATGTTTACTGACGACGGCGCTCCGGATCCACCAGATGCCAAGGAGGACGACCCCACGTCCTCTCGAACGTACGCACGGCACGACGAACCTCCTCACGTCGCGGCCGCGCGTCGAGTCCAGGCTTTCGGATCCCGCAGAGCGCCCATGGCGGCCTCGGTCAACCCCTGGGCCGAGGCCGCCCCCAAGAACGTCTCGATCAGAGCTTCGACACCATTCGGAAGTGACGAGAATGCCCCAGACGGCCACGTTTACGCTCAGCCCGGACTGGCCCCTGCAGGTCAAGGCGCCCGGAACGCACGACTGGGAGCGCACGGCCACGCGCTGGCTGCGGGACCTCCTCCCGGCCCGCTACGGCGGCTACCTCACGCTCACCCGCCACCACGCGCTCCTGGCCCGGCACGTCCAGCTCCAGCTTCAGCACGAGATGCGCGCGGTGCGGGCGGCCCTGCAGACCAGCCGGGCCGAGCTGCCGACGATGGGCATAGCCGAGTCGGTCATCGAGAATTCGATCAGGATGTACGCCCTGGAGCTCGAGCAGCTGAGCCGGCTCGCCCGGGGCGCGCGCCTGGTCTCCGACGCGCTCCTGGTGGGCACCCCCGCCCAGCGCAGGCGCTGAGGCGCGGCCCGGGGGTCAGGCGGGCTGCCAGGAGCGGAGCCGCGCGGCCACGTCGTAGACGCTCACGCGGAGCGTGCGGATGTCGGTGATCAGGTCGCGCCACTGCTCGTAGGAAGCCTCCACCGCTTCGCCGGAGGCCTCGATGTACGCGACGGCGACCCCGTAGGCGAAGTACTCGTTGGAGTCGGGGAGCGGCCGGAGCAGGACGATCGCGTCGAGCAGGGCGGCCGCACGCCAATAGGCGTCGGGGTCGTCCACTTCCAGGCTGGGCGTGTTCACCCGGTGCCGGGCGACGGCGGCGACCAGGGCGGAGTGGTCGGCCACCTCCACGTCCTTGAACAGCGCCTCCTGCCGCTCCAGCAACCAGCGGTGATCGATGTGCAGTTCCACGCGTCCGAGTATCCCCGCCCGGGGCCCGGCCGTGGGGCTTTTCGGGCCGGGCGGGGACGTGCGCGGAGCCGGAGCTACGACTGGGGCTTCGGCAGCAGGCAGCCGGGGCGGTTCAGGTCGATCTTGTTGCCGGGGCCTATGCAGGGGACGATGATGTAGGTCTCCTGGGCGTAGTTGATGCCCTGGCGGACCGTCACGGCGCCGTTCTGGTCGACCTCGCACGGGTTGTTCACCGTGCAGCGCCCGCCGTCCTCGTTGCCCGTGTTGTTGACGGCGACGACCTTGCCGGTCGTCGTGTCGATCACCGGCGAGCCGGAGGTGCCGCCGATGGTGTTGCAGGACGAGGTGTAGCGGACCGAATCCTTCCAGGTCCAGTCGCCCTCCTTGAGGAGGTAGGCGAACCCGTCCACGTTGCAGCTGTAGATCCGCTTCCAGTAGCCGGAGACCACCTTGATCGCCGAGCCCTGCGCCGGGCGCACGTCGTTCAGGGTCAGCGCGGCGATGCCGTACTGGCTCTGGATCTGGGCGTAGGTCTTGGTGAGCTGGTAGATCGAGACGTCCGTGTCGGTCATCGTCCCGTACGCGATCTTGCTGGCCCGGAGGGTCGCGACCTTCGAGCCCGACGCGTTGAGCAGCGAGAAGGAGCGTGAGGACGGCCGGTCCTTGACGACCTCGCCGGCGGCCGGGAATCCGGTCTCCAGACAGTGCCCGTTGGACAGGACGAGGGCGGGGTCGTTCGGCTGGGAGCCGGGCGCGCGGACGACGGAGCCGGAACAGTTGCTGAGGGCCACGGTGCCGGCGAAGTTGACGGCGACGGCGGTCGCCGGGGGTGCGGCGGGGGCTGCGGGCGCGGCCTGGGCGGCCGGTGCGGTGGGTGCCGTGGGTGCGGCGACGGCCGGGGTGACTGCTGCTCCCATCAGGAGCAGCGAGAGTAAGGCACCGGCGAGAGGCTTTTTCATGTGGGGGTTCCCCTCTGATGACAATGCAACCGAAGATCCTCCGGTTGTCATGTGCATTGTTGAGACACTTGCCCCAAGTCACAAGAGGGCATGGCGAGTTGGAGCCACCCCCGGGGGAGGGGTCCCAGGCGGCTCCGGAGGGCCCGGGATCTGACCGCCGCACGGGTGTTCCGCAGCGGACGCTTTGCCTCCTACGGTCTGTGCACCATGGGTTCCGGATCGGGAGGCAGCGTGAAGCGCGAGATCGACATCGACCAGCTGGTGACGGCGATGAAGGCGGTCGACGAGGCGGGGCGGCTCTTCGAGGAGGCGCGCGCTCTGTACGAGGCGCGCGGCCTCAAGCGGAACAGCGACGACTTCAAGGTCGCCGGCGGCTCCGTCCAGACACTGCAGGGCGCCGAGGAGATGGCCCTCGGGACCCGGAAGTTCCTCACCGAGCTGGCGCTGGTCGTCGGCTACGCGACCGCGGGCTTCGAGGAACGCGTCGGCGGGAGATCGGCGACCGCCCGGACCGGATTCACCGGCATCTCCGGCGGCGGCGCCCGCATGGCCCGGCCGCTGCTCGACCCGACCGTGCGGGGGCTGCGCCTGCTGCTGGACGTCGACTTCTTCGAGCCCGTCTTCAGGACCGAGATCGAAGAGGTCCTGCAGGCCGAGAAGGCGACCTACCCCGACCCCTCGACGTTCCGCATACCCGCGGCGGCGGACGCCGCCGCCACGGTCGGCCGTACGTCTTGACCCCCCGGGGTGCCGGGCCGGGCCGAGGGGGCGAGGCTGTGGGTATGCGTCATGCGCCCGTCGTCGTACACCGGATCTTCCCGTCGGGAGGCCGGCAGGTGACCCTGCGGACCGCGAGCGGAGAGCAGTCCCTCGGTCTGGCCCACTCCGACGAGGACGTTATCGAGTTCCTGCGACGGGCCGGCATGCCGGACCCCGACGACGTGGTCCTCGGAAGCACCGAGCTCGTGGAGTGGGACGCGGACACCCCCCACGTGTACGAGGCCGACCCGCCGACCGACGACCTCCCGTGAACTGACACCGGTCCCGCAGGTTCCGGTGGGGTCGGGTGTGTGCCGGGGCGATCCTTCGCAGGGCGTCGAACGCCATGTGGCCCGGCCCTCCGCCCCCCGCCGCGTTCGGCGCCCGAGGATGCGC
>NZ_JARAYQ010000029.1:0-50286 GCF_033794505.1 Streptomyces sp. MB09-01
GGGAAGTGGGGCGGGGCGTCGGGGCCGGCCGGACCGGGGACGAAGCCGTTCTCGCCGTAGAGGAGTTCGACTCCGGCGCCGCGCAGCGTGGCCAGGGAGGTGTCGAACTGCGGGTGGGCGGCGAGGGCGGTGTTGGTGCAGGGCATGGCGACCGTGGGGGTGTTCTTGCCCAGGGCCTCGGCGGCGACGCCGACCACGAAGCGGTCGGTGAGGCCCAGGGCCCAGGCGTTGATGGTGTTGAAGGTGGCCGGGGCGAAGAGGAGGGCGTCGGCGGAAGGCCATACGTCGGCCTCGCCCGGGAATTTGTACTGCCAGCGCACCGGGTGGCCGGTGAGGGCGGCGAGTCCGTCCAGGCTTTCCGAGACCCAGTGTGCGGCGGTGGGGGTCAGTCCCAGGCATACGTCCCAGCCGCGGGTCTGGGCGTCTTCGATGACGTGGGCGACGTCGAAGACGGGCGGGGCGGCTGAGCAGAGCAGGTAGAGGGTCTTCGTGGTCATGGGGCAATATGATCATATCGCTTGACCTCAAGCATGGTTGAGGCAGCATGATCGCGCCCATGAACATCGAACAGGCGGCCAGAGCCGCTTCCATCAAGGCGATCGAAGAGGTCGTCGCCACGGTCGAGCGCACGCAGCGGGCCAAGGACGCCGAGGGCTTCCTGGCCCTGTTCCATCCGGATGCGCTGTGGACGACGGCGCACGGGAAGGTCCTCGTCGGCTTCGAGGAGATCGCCGCGTTCACGCGGACCGTGCTGCCGGCGGCGAGCTGGGACGGGGAGGTCACCTACGAGGTGGTACACATCCAGTTCCTGCGGCCGGACGTCGCGGCGGTGAAGGTACGCCAGCTCTACCGCGGGGCCGACGAGACCAGTGAGGGTGCGCCGCTGTACGTGATGACCCGCGAGCCGGAGGGACGCTGGCTGCTGACCGCCTGCCAGAACACCCAGGTGGCGTCGACCGCGGCCTGAGCTCCGCCGGGGCCGCGCCGCACGAACGAGTGCGCTCCTCCCGCCGACGGATCAGCTCCTCGACCGCGCTCGGGAGGGTCGTCTCGAAGTCGATCAGCTTCGCCCAGGTCGGGGTCACGACGATCCGGACCATGCCGTCGTAGAGCGAGCGGACCTCGGCCTCCCACGCGGCCCGCTGCTCGGGCGTCATCGTGTACGTGCTGTTCGCCTGAAGGAACTCGTCCGGGATGCCCTCCACGAAGTCCAGCTCGGCCCGTCCGCGGACGAGCAGGTCTTCGGCGGGTGCACCTCGGTGTCGATCTTCAGGGCGACCGCCGGGTTGTGGCGCAGGGTCGGCAGCTTCGGGGCGTTCTTCGGTGTGCACATCACGATCTCCGAGCCGTTCCACGCGAGGCGATCGGAGCGACCCGGGGGGTCCCGTCCTCGGCGACATAGGCCAGGCGGGTCAGATCGCGGGCCAGGAGTTCCCGGCTGATCGGGTGGTTCAGGATCTCGCTGATCTCGTTCGGCTGCACGGTCGGACCCGCCTTCCAGTGATCGTCGGCCAGCACCGCCCAGACTGGGATGTAACAGGTGTCTTCGCTGGATATGGGGCGGGAGCGGCAAAGATATCCCCCGGATGCGTCGCCCTGCCGCGTGACCGGCCGGTGCGTGCCGAAACGCCGCTGGTGGGGGACAGTGGTGTGGTGGTCGACGTCGACGCGGTGGCAACCGAGCTGTACGGGCTCAGGCCGGAGGAGTTCACGGCCGCCCGGGACGCACACGTGGCCGGGGCGCGCAAGGCGGGGGAGCGGGCCGAGGCGAAGCGCATCGCGGCCCTGCGCAAGCCCACGCTCGCCGTCTGGGCCGCGAACCTGCTCGCCCGCGCCGACGCCGACCAGGCCCGGCGCCTGCTGCAGCTCGGCCAGGAGCTGCGCGAGGCGCACCGGACCCTGGCCGGGGAGGACCTGCGGAAGCTGTCGCACCAGCAGCACGTGGTGATCGCGGCGATGGCCCACGAAGCCCGTCGCCTGGCCGGCGAGGCGGGGCAGGAGGTCTCCGAGGCGGTTGAGCGCGAGGTCGAGCAGATCCTCCGCACGGTCCTCGCCGACCCCGACGCCGCCGAAACCTGGGCAGGGGGCGTGCTGGCCAAGGCCCCGCCCCAGGTCGTGGGCTTCGACGAACTGGCACCCGTACGCGTACCCGGCACGGCTGCGCCACAGGCGCAGCCGCCATCACCGTCACCGAAGCGACGGAAGGCAGACAAGGCAGACAAGGCCGAGAAGGTCGATGCCAGGGTCACGGAGGCGCAAGAGCGGGCACGCGCCGAGGCCGAGCGGACGAACCGGGAGGCGGAGCGGGCCGAGGAAGCGCTCGCCCGGGCGGAGGCGGAGCGGGAGCAGGCCCGCGCCGGGCTCGGTGCGCTCGACGAGCAGATCGCGAACTTGCAGGAACAACTGGAGCGGGCCCAGCAGGAGCACGACCGCCTCGGCGCCGCCGCGGAGGCCGCCGACCACCGCCACCAGCAGGCCGCCCAGGAGGCGAAGGCTGCGCGAACAGCCGCCCGGAAGGCCCGACGCGCCCTCGAAGTACGTGATGGCATCACCCCGAGGGCGCGGCGCCGCTGAATTCACGCTCGAGTTGCGCACCGGCTCCGAGTGGAATTCAGAGCATGATGAGCAGGCGCGTCTTCGGCTTGAGCTTTCGGTTCACCGAACGACTCTGCACGTACACCTCCAAGGTGGGATTGTGCCCCGCCTTCACGGAAACGGTCCCCTGAACACCCGTGCCGAACAGAAGGCTGCGGGCCGCGTTCCCGGTATATGCGCGGTCGGTGTCCTTCTCGACCACGATGACTTCCTTGTCGGGCTGAACCTGAACCCGGGTGCCCAACTGGTAATAGCAGGACCCGCGTTCGTACGTCACGCCGGGATGCGAATCGACGAAGGCCCGAATTTCGACCTCCGTATCGACCTTCAGGAGCCGGTACTTGTCGGCCGGGACCGGTTCGAGGTTCGCCCGCACGTCGTCGACGGATATGTCCTGGCCGACCGCGAAGAGGTTCTTCGTGCCGCGCACGCCCTTCTCGCGGCCCCGCAGGAAGCTGGTGGCGGCGGCGCGCACGGTGCCTATCGCCTCCTCGACACCCTCCTGGGAGTCCGCGTCCCAGATGGCGATGTTCCCGGCCGGGAAGCCGTAGTTCTGGGCGGTCCGCTTGGCCAGGGAGTTCGGCACGAGGATCGCGGAAGTCCAGTGCCCCGGAAGCGCACCCATCTTCGCCGCGATCTTGTCCAGCCAGGGGCCGAGGATCGTCATGTCCCCGTCGTGCCGTCTGTCGCCGCCGGAGGCGTTCTCCTCGCCGTCCGTCACCA
The DNA here is from genome assembly GCF_033794505.1 of Streptomyces sp. MB09-01. Taxonomy (NCBI): domain Bacteria; kingdom Bacillati; phylum Actinomycetota; class Actinomycetes; order Kitasatosporales; family Streptomycetaceae; genus Streptomyces; species Streptomyces sp. MB09-01. Next base: position 3,319 of record NZ_JARAYQ010000029.1, read on the forward strand.
CGATCTGGAGGAAACTGTGCTCCCCGTATTCCTCCCAGATGTGGCCCAGGTCGTCCAGGGACTTCAGGGAGGCCTCGATGAGGGCCGTAGCGCCATTGTTCACCTTGTAGAGGCCCCGCATGGACGGCAGATGCTTCACGTCCATGTCCCAGACCAGGTTCTCCACCCTGTGGTCGAAGGAATAGAGACTGATCCGGGTCTCATGACCAAGGCTGTCCGACTCGGCTTTCAGGCCCGCTACGAACTCGTCCACGACGCGAATGAGTTGACTCTGGTGCTGATGCATGGAACCCGAACTGTCCACGACCAGTGCGACGTGATTCACCTTGTGCTGGATCTTCTTGACAGACATGCTTCCGCTCCCCCTCCGAGGTTCCCCGAGTGATGTCTCCACACTATGGGGAGGCACTGACAATGGAGCTTGACGGACCCTCACCCGGCAGCCCCCGCGGCAGGCGTCGGGACGACAAGGACTTAGGGTCGTGGGCATGATCACGATGAATCAGTTCAGTGACGCGTTCCTCCTGGAGGCGGAACGACATGCGGCCTGGGGCGCCACCCAACTCCAGGCGCTGACGGAGCACATGCCGGAAGGCCCCTGGACGGCGGACCTCGAGGCCTGTCTCTACCGCCAGGGCGGTCTTGAGCTGCGGGTCGCCGTGCTGGGCACGTACGACGTGCAGGACCGGTCCTGGATGTGGGGCTGGGCCAATCCGGGACTGCGCGGCACCGAGGTGGTGGCGCTGACCGGTGCGATCGAGCGCTACGGACGGAAGCACGGGATCGCCGAGTTCACCGCCGAAACCCTCGACCTGTCCGGTTTCGCGGACCCCCGGCGGGCAGCCGAGACACTGGCCTTCGCCGGTATGGGTGTGGCCGAGGCGCCCGGGTACCTGGGCCTCCCGGCGGGACCGGACAGCCTGGTCTACTTCCTGCCGGACGACCCGCAGGTTCCGAGGGCCGGCCTCGACACCGTCGCGCTGCCGCGGGAACTCCTGACCGGGGCCGGCCTGATCGGCCGTTCGGCCCGACGGGTGGTCACCGGCTACCTGGAGCACCACGGCCTGTCCCTGCGGGAGGAGGGCGACCGGATCTTCGCGGATCTACCCGGTGGCAGCGCGGCGGAGATCGAGTTCGACCACGCGGACCGCATCGCCGCCGTGCGCCTGACCGCAGTCTGAGAACAGCCCGATCCTGTGCGCGGCGGCGGCAATGCCCAGCGGGGCGGTCACGATGGCGCGGTCCCGGTCCCGGTCCCGGTTCCGGTGCCGATGCCAACGTCATAGCCGGCGGCCCCGTGGGACGTCCGGGTGCGGAGGCGGGCGGCGAGGACGGCGACATCGTCTTCGGCGTGCTGTGCGTCGAGTCCGCCGCAGACCGCGTCCACCACGTCCGAGACTCCCGCTCCGGCGGTCATGCGGAGCGCGGCGAGCCGGGCCAGGGAGGCGTCGATGTCCTCGCCGCGGCGTTCCACCAGGCCGTCCGTGTAGAGGACGATCGTCTGACCGGCGGTGATCGGCAGGGCGACGGCCTCGTATCCGCCGACGCCCGTGCCCAGCGGAGGGCCGACGGGAACCTCCAGCAGCTCGCCCGGGCCGTCACCGCTGAAGACGGCGGGCGGCAGGTGTCCGGCGCTCGCGTACACGGCCGTACCGCGGGCCGGATCGACGCGGACGAGGAGGCAGGTCGCGGGGCGGCGGCTGTCGTCCGCGGCGGACAACGCGTCCAGCTGACGCAGGACGCGGTGCGGGGCGAGATCCGTGGAGGCGACGTCGCGCAGGAGGGAGCGGTAGGCGTTCATGTCGACGGCCGCTTCCAGGCCGTGGCCCATGACGTCTCCGACCACCAGCAGGGTGCGGCCGAAATGCAGCCGCACGGTCTCGAACCAGTCGCCGCCGACGAGGGCGCGCGCTCCGGCCGGCAGGTAGCGGCTGGCAACCTCCAGGTTCGGGTGCGGCCGGCCCGGTTCGGCCACCAGGGCGCGCTGGAGATCGAGTGCGATCTCCTCGGTCGCCGCCTGGCGCCGCGCGTGTCCGATGTGCACGCACGCGAGCCGAGCGGCGAAGTGCAGCGTCGCCGTCTCGTGGTCGCTGAAGCCACTGTGGGCCCGGGCCGCGAGGAGTCGTCCGTAGAGCTCGCCCCGGCCGATCAGCGGCACGGAGACGAGCTGCACGGGCTCTTCTGTGCCCCGGCCGCCGTACGCGTGTACGGGATGTTCCTCGTCCAGTGCCCGGACCGCGGGGCTGATCTCGGTGGCGGGGCCGCCCAGGAGATCCGTGGCGCCGACCGCGGCCACGCGTTCGTTCCTGGCACCGCGGCCGATCAGTTCCACAGCCGCGGCGTCGCACAGGTTCCGGAACACGAACCCCGCGAGCTCCCGCCAGGTCTCCCGCTCGGCGAAGGACGTTCCGACCTGCTCGAGCGCCTCTTCCATCGCGCGCAGGCGTGCCTCCAAGCCATCCGCTTCCGGCACGACGCCTCCATAACCCCTGGTCCGACCCGGGGAGCCCGACGAGGAAGGCATTCCATCAGCCCCGTCCGTTCCGGTGACGAACGCGGGGCGCGGCCTTGACCCGATCGAGGTCACACCAACCTGTCTGGGGGCGGCCGGACCGTGGTAGCCGCGGGGGCCGGGGGCAAGGACGGCAACGCCGGAAAGGATGGCGAGGACGCGTGGATCCGCGGCACGTCACACCGCGTCAGGCGCGGTCCTGCTCGGGACGGCAGGAGTGGTACGTGCCTGCGAACAGCTCCGGACGCCGGGCCCGGCCGACGCGGCGCACCGGTCGACGGTGGCGTCGGTTCGGGCCGCCCGTGCACGCTGTCGCCGCACGTGGCGGGCGCGCAGGACGGCGTACAGCGCGGCGGTGGCGACGGCGGCGGCGCACCAGGCGCCGAGGATCACGGCGATCGTGGTGAGGACGGCCACGGGTACTCCTCGGGTGGGGAGACGGCGGGGGCAGCAGCGACAGCTGCTGGCGGAGGCACGGGTGAACTCGCCCCGTGGCACCGTGCGTTCCTGCAGTCGCTGTGCGTATGCGCGCCGAGGAACGACGATACATCTGTGAGGGTCACCATGAACCGCCTTCGGGCAACGATCGTGAGCGGCGCCGCCGTTCTTGCCGACGACGCCAAGCCCGGGGGAGCATCACTCGGCGGCGGAGTTCCGAGCCGAGCCGGGCCGTGTGGTGCTCACCGTGAAGGACAAGTACCCCACGGGCGCGGCCTTCACGCTGGCGAGCCCCGACGGCCGGCGTGGGGGCGGGCGGCGCGGGCTGTCACAGCGCCTCGTCGGCGGCTCTGTCCATGTAGGTCTGCAGCGCCGCCAGTTGCCGGTGCAGGGCCTCCGAGAACGCGGCTCCGGTCTTCTTCAGGTCGACGGCCTCGGGACCGTCGGTGTACTCGGCCGTCGCCCACTCTCCTACGCGAGTGGAGCGGGTGCTGATCTCTTCCAGGTCGCGCCTGCCCTCCGGCGTCGTCACCAGGCGCACCGTCGTGAGGGCCCGCGCGAGGTCCGTGTTGGCCGGTGCGTACCTGTCCTCGAACTGGCGCCGCCTCTCCTCCGGCGTCTTGGCGGGGTCGAGGCTCACGCTCAGCAGTTGGGTGGCCTGCTGCACGAACTTGTTCGTGCTCCCCGCGAGCTCGACGTAGGCGGCCCGCCGGATGTCCGCCCGTCGTGCGCCGGCTTCCTCACGGTGCGTGTCCTTGGCCTCGAAGTAGGCGAGCGTGCTGCCCGTGAGGCCGGCCAGGGCGCCGATCAGTGCTCCGGCGAGGGCGGCGAAGACGGTTCCCCGCTGCCTCGGCCGCTCGGCGGTCGCGTCGCCTGCCGTGTCCTTCTTCTGGGTCATGCAGCATCGGTACCGCGGCCGGGAGGGCCCGGCACCCGCAACCAACGGGAGGCACGCATCGCGTCCCGCACCGCGGCGCCGCGTCAGCAGCCCTGCCAGGTGAAGAGGGCTTCCTCGAAGCGGCCCGCCGCCAGGTCGGCGGGGCGGATCAGCCAGTACAGGGTGCCTACGTCGCCCCACGTCATGTCCGCCGCGCAATCGGTGTCGATCTGCGCGAGCAGCACCCACTTGGCGGCCTCTTCGTTCACCCGGGGGTCCTGCCAGGAGGCACCGGGGCCGAGCACGGCGTGGGCGACCTCCCACTCCACCGCCCCTTGCACGGGCACGGCGCGGCCGCCGAGCCCGTGCCCGGAACGGCTGGGTTCGGGATCGAGGGCCGTGAGGGCGTCGCAGAAGGGTCTGGCGTTGACCGGGTGGCGCCTCCACTCGCGGGGGTGGACGGCCTCGCCGAACACCGCGCGCATGCCCGGGGCGTCGGACGCCGGTACGGTCAGCCCCGCCTGCGCGGTGAGCGGCACCTCGGGATACGAGGGCGGCCCCGCGGGGGACGGTGCCGGCGGACCGGCCACGGCGTGCCGACGGGCAGCTCCGGCAGCCCGCCGAGGCGCCCCGCCGCCGCTCCGTCACCGGCGTGTGCCAGGCGCAGGCCCGGGGCGAGCGTGCCGATCCGTCGCGCGGCGTCGTCGGGGGAGAGGAGGCGGTGGGCGAGGTCGTGCAGGGCCTCCGCGGGAGCGTGCGTCATGGGTCGATCCTGCATGCCGGCACTGACAGCGGCCGCGGGGGCCCGGCGCTGCGCCGGCACCGGGCGTGGTTCCCACGGGACCGGTGCGCCCGCGTGCGTCGGCGCACCGCCCGCCCGGCTCAGCAGGTGCGCCCGGCGTACCAGGCGTTGCTCACCTTGCTGCGCGTTCCGAGCCACGTCTTGCCGGGGGCCACGCACTTCTCGTAGTTGGGCCCGAACACCTCGACCTCGATGATGACCCGGGAGCCGTCGTTCGTGCAGTGGTTGTAGAACGAATCGGACCCGGTGGCGAAGTACCCGCACGGATCGGCCGTGGCCGGCGCGGCGGTGACCAGCCCGCCCGCGAGCATCAGGCCGGCGGACAGCAGGGCGGTGGCGAGGCGACGAACATGCACAGGAACTCCTCGGAATCCGGATACTGACAACATTGCGATCACCCTAGGCACCACCCACCTGGCCGAATCGATTCTCTGGTGTGCCGACACACCGGCCGAGTCACATCGGGCAGCAGGGGGATTCCGCCTGCGTCCACTCGGCGGTAGGCGCGCCGGCGAATCGGCGCCAAGCGGGCGTCGGCATGGAACGATCTCCGCATGACAGAGAGCTCGAGCCCGTACATCGCCTCGCCGCGGGTCACGGTGGGGGCGGTGCAGCCCGGCGATCCACCCTTCCGGATCGTGGCGATCGACGGGGAGATGGTCCGTATGGCGGAGTCCATGACCGATGTGATCCTGGCAGCGGCGGCCGAGGGGATCACCATCCACGACCTCGACGATCCGGACGCGGTCCGGTGGGTGGGCGGCGGGAAATTCCACTGGCGCCTGCACTAGGTGTTCCGCCCCCGCCGGACGCCGGTTCAGGTGGCGCGCCCGTAGCGGACCTCTGTGCTCCAGATCCGCTCCAGTCGCACGAAGGTGCCGGGGCGTGGAGCATGCCAGATCCTGTCCTGGCCCGCGTAGATGCCGACGTGGCCCATGGTCGCGCCGCGGGGGAAGAAGACCAGGTCGCCGGTCGCGCGATCGGACTTGGGGATGTGGCGGGTGTGCTCGTACTGCTGCTCGGCAGTGCGTGGAAGACGTTTGCCGGCCTTCTTGAAGGCGTAGAGGGTCAGCCCCGAGCAGTCGAAGCGTCTGGGCCCGGTGGCGCCGTAGGCGTACGGCGAGCCCTGTTTGGAGGCCGCCACCTCGAGGGCTCTGACGCCGTACGGTGCGGCCGCGTCGGCTGGTTCCGCGTGACCGGTCAGTGCACCGGACGTGAGGAGCAGTATGAAGAAGACGGCACGTGCTCGGGGGCAACAGCCCGTGAGGAGAAAGCCCTTGGGGGCCTTTCGGAAGTCGGTCCTGGAGCAGGACATCGTGACACCTCCGCAATCGGTTGGCAGTCGACGGTTCAGATCAGTGGTCAGGTTCCGTTCTCGGTGGCATGTGTCGTGGTTCGGCTCTGACGGCGGACCAGTTTTCTCCGACGCCCTGCGCCCAACGGCATCGGACACGGCGCTATTTGTCTCGAATTTTCATTCGATTCGAGATAATAGTTATGCATGACTTGCTCGCATTCACGCTGACGGCCGGGAGCGGCGACGCGGGATCCCTCGATGGGCCCGACCAAATCCGTTTGATATCCAGTGCTTTCGGAACTCCCTTGCCGCCGCCGATGTGCTGAACCGTGCTGCCGTGAGGCATCGGGTCGCCGCGGAGCGGGCACCCAGCACGCGTGACCTCGACCGACCTGATCCCGGCGCCGCCCCGCGCCGCCGCCCGCCGGGCCCTGCTAGCCGGTTCGGCCGGCAATCTCGTCGAGTGGTACGAGTTCGGCGTCTACGGGTGCTTCGCCACCGTCATCGCGGCCAACTTCTTCACCCCGCACGCGGGCGCAGGAGCGGGGGCCGCGGGCGGTGCCGAGGCGCTGATCGCCACGTACGCCTCGTTCGGACTCGCCTTCTTCTTCCGCCCCGTCGGCGCCCTGCTCTTCGGGCGTCTCGGCGACCGTCTCGGCCGCCGTCCCACCCTCGTCCTCGTCATCGGCCTCATGACGCTCGCCACCACCCTGATCGGGCTCCTCCCCACCCGGGACACCATCGGCGCGGCGGCCCCCTGGCTCCTCACGCTCCTGCGCGTGCTCCAAGGGCTCTCCGCGGGCGGGGAGTTCGGTGGTGCAGTGTCCCTGATGACGGAGTACGCGCCGCCGGGCCGGCGCGGTCTCTACGGCGCGTGGCAGTCCTTCACCGTCGCCCTCGGCCTGCTGGCCGGAGCCGCCACGGCCGCTGCCCTGGCGGTGGCCCTGCCCGCCCAAGCCCTGTACGCCTGGGGGTGGCGGATCCCGTTCCTGCTGGCCCTGCCGCTCGGCATGGTCGCGCTGTGGCTGCGTACCGCGTTGGAGGAGCCGCCGGGTGCGCCCCCGGCCCAGGCCGGGCCCGGGACCCGCGGCGGCGAAGTGCCGTCCGGCGGTGGGGTTCAGGCCCGTGCCGTCGTACTCGGCATCGGGCGGATCATGGGCTGGTCCGCGGCCGGGTACACCTTCCTCGTCGTCCTGCCGTCCCACCTTCAGTCCGCGCTGGGATCCTCCTTCCGGGACGCCCTGCTGACCACCACGCTCGTCACCCTCGGGTTCGCCGCCTCGATCCTGCCCGCAGGGCTCCTCAGTGACCGGTTCGGGCGACGCCCGGTCATGCTCGGCGGCGCGTTCGGGATCGTCGTACTCGCCTTCCCCCTCCTGCACCTCCTCCAGTCACCCGGAACGTCCGTGCAGACGCGGGCCGTTGCCGTGCTGGCGGCGGGCGCGCTCGTCGGCCTGCTGGCCGGGCCGGGGCCGGCCATGCTGGCCGAGATGTTCCCGCGGCGCGTGCGCTGCACCGGCCTCGGGCTGGCCTACTCCCTGGCCAACGCGGTGTTCTCCGGCTGCGCCGGGCTCGTCATCACCGCCTTGACCGCCAGGACGGGAGACACCGCCATCCCCGCCTACTACGCCGCCGGCGCCTGCGCCGTCAGCTCACTCGCGCTGCTGACCCTGCGCGGGAACGACCACCGGGAGCCCCTGCGATGAGAGTGGTCGGCCTGATGTCGGGGACCTCGTACGACGCCATCGACGCCGCGGCCTGCGACCTCGAAGTCCGGGAGGGGGACGGGGCGCTGCACCTCACCCCGCTGGGCATGGTGAGCGAGCCGTACCCGGACGACCTGCGGAACGCGCTCGCGGCGGCCCTGCCGCCCTCGGCCACCACGCTCGCCGACGTGTGCCGCCTCGACACCCGCATCGGGCAGGCCTTCGGGCGGCTCGCCGTCCGGGCTGACCGTGAACTGTGCGACAGCGGAGCCGAGTTGGTCGCCTCACACGGCCAGACCGTCTACCACTGGGCGGCGGACGGCCAGGTCCACGGCACCCTCCAGCTCGGTGAGCCGGCCTGGATCGCCGAGGCCACCGGCTGCCCCGTCGTCTCCGGCTTCCGGCCGCGGGACGTCGCCGCCGGCGGGCAGGGTGCGCCCCTGGTCAGCCTGATCGACCTGATGCTCCTGCGCGGCCGGCCCGGCGTGCCCGCCGCCCTGAACATCGGCGGCATCTCCAACGTCACCGTGGTGCCGCGCAGCGGCGACCCGGTCGCGTTCGACACCGGGCCGGGCAACGCGCTGATCGACGCCGCGGTGCGCGAACTGAGCGGCGGGCGGCTCCCGTACGACGAGGACGGCGCGCTCGCGGCGGCCGGCCAGGTGCACCAGGCGCTGCTGGAACGGCTGCTCGCGGAGCCTTACTACCGGCTGCCCGCACCGCGGACCACGGGCAAGGAGCTGTTCCACGAGGGCTATCTGCGCTCCCGGCTGACGGGCTTCGGCCCGCTCACGCCGCAGGACCTCGTCGCCACGCTCACGTGCCTCACCGCCCGCACCGTCGCCGACGCCCTGCGGCCACTGGGAGCCACCGAGGTCTTCGCGTCGGGCGGCGGTGTGCTCAACCCGACGCTGACGGGCATGCTCCGCGCCGAACTGGGCGGCACGGCGGCCCTGCGCACGTCGGAGGAACTCGGGCTGCCGGCCGCGGCGAAGGAGGCGTACGCGTTCGCGGTGCTGGGGTACCTCACGCTGCACGGCCTCCCGGGCAACGCCCCCGCGTGCACCGGAGCCGCCGGCCCCCGCATCCTCGGTTCGATCACCCCGGGCAGCCGCCCGCTCCGGCTGCCCGCGGAACCGACCCCTGCTCCGCACTCCCTGTCCGTACGGGCCCCGGTGCCGAGCTGAAGCCGGGCGCGTGCGCCCGGCCCATCCGGCCCATCCGGCCCGCCCGGTCCACTCAGCCGACGGGCGCGCCGAACCACTCGGGCAGGCGGCCGTGCAGATCCTGCTGGTCGTCGCCGGCCCACACCACATGGCCGTCCGGCCGCAGCAGTACCGCGGGCACGTCCAGTTCCGCGTCGGCGCCGACGACGTCGACCACGTGGTCGACCCGGTCCGCCCAGCCCTCCACCGAGAGCCGGCCGGTCTGGTCGAGCAGGAGTCCGCGGCCGCCGCGCAGCAACTCGTAGAGCCGGCCCTGCTTCAGGCTCACGTCCCGCATCCGTCGGCCGAGCAGTTCGCGGCCCTCGCCGCAGTCGTAGCGGACGTCGACCGCCGTGATCATGCCGGTCACGTACCGGTTCACCTCCTCGAAGTCCATCAGCTTCGACAACAGCGTGCGCAGCGCCGTAGCACCGGCGTCGGTCCCCAGCAGCGTGATCTGCGCGCGGGTGTTGTCCAGGACGGCGGCGCCCACCGGGTGCCGTTCGGCGTGGTAGCTGTCCAACAAGCCCTCCGGCGCCCAGCCGTTGACCTCCGCCGCCAGCTTCCAGCCGAGGTTGAACGCGTCCTGCACGCCGAGGTTGAGCCCCTGCCCTCCGGTCGGCGGATGAATGTGCGCCGCGTCGCCGGCCAGCAGCACCCGGCCGACCCGGTAGCGCTCGGCCTGCCGGGTGGCGTCGCCGAACCGCGACAGCCAGCGAGGCGAGTGCACGCCGAAGTCGGTGCCCGCGAAGGCCCGCAGCTGCTGCTTGAACTCATCGAGGGCCGGCGCGCTCGTGCGGTCCTCGGCCACACCGTCGGCGGGCACGACGATGCGGAACACCCCCTCGTTCCCGTCCACGTCGGGGATGGCGCCGAACCGCAGTTGGGTCTTGCGGACTTCCTCGACGACGGCGGCGATCACCGCCGGTTCCTCGGTCACCTCCATGTCGCCGAGCAGCGTCTCGACCGTGGCCGGCTCGCCGGGGAACGCGATGCCGGCCAGCTTGCGCACCACGCTGCGGCCCCCGTCACACCCGACGAGGTAGCGCGAGCGCAGGTGCGTGCCGTCGGCCAGCTCGACGCTCACCCCGGCCGCGTCCTGGCTCAGCCCGACCACTTCGCAGCCGCGCCGGATCTCGGCACCGAGTTCGAGGGCGCGCTCGTCGAGCAGCCGCTCGGTGACCGGCTGCGGGGTGGTGAGCCCGTACGGGTGGGCCGTGTCCAGCCCGGCCGGCCACGGCTTCATGATGCCGCCGAAGAAACCGCCGACCTGGAACTTCTCGCTGACCGCGAGGAACCGGTCCAGCAGACCGCGCTGGTCCATCAGCTCGACGCTGCGCGCGTGCAGGCCGCGCCCGCGGGACTGCCCCGTGGGCTCGGGCAGCTTCTCCAGCACGACCGCGTCCACTTGGGCCAGCCGCAGCTCGCAGGCCAGCATCAAGCCGGTCGGTCCACCGCCGACGACGATCACGTCCATCAGGAAAGCCTCATTTCCGCAGGTCCTGGCTTCGGCCGACGATTCTGCGGCACGACGGGGGTCTTGCCGCAAGCCCCCCGGTGCGCTATAAGTTGAGAGTGGCAAGGAGTGGGTGACCTCCTTGCCTTTCCTTTTGCCCTGCGCTGTCCGGGCAGGGTGTTAACGTGCGGACATGCGCGCTCCCATCGGGCCCTTCGACAACGCGGTGCCCGCTCCCGACTGCCTCGCGGATCTCGTCACGCCCGTCGCCGACGCGGTCGGAGGCTGGACCGGGGACGTCCCGGCCGAGCAGATCCTGTACGTGGACACCGACCCCGCCATCGCCGATACCGGCGCCTTCGTCGCGCACTACGGGCAGGAGCTGCTCGGTCAGTCGGCGAACTGCGTGGTCGTCGCCGCCAAGCGCGGCGGCGCGACCACCCTCGCGGCCTGCCTCGTGCCCTCCGCCGGCCGGGTCGACGCGAACGGCGCCGTCCGGCGCCACCTGGGCGCGCGCAAGGTGTCCTTCGCGGCGATGGAGACGGCCGTGGAGCTGACCGGCATGGAGTACGGCGGCATCACCCCGCTGGGTCTGCCGGACAGCTGGCCGCTCCTGGTGGACCCGGTGGTCGCCGACATGCCGTACGTGCTCGTCGGCAGCGGACGCCGACGCGGCAAGCTCATCGCGCCCGGCAAGCTGTTCGCGGAACTCCCCGGCGCCGAGCTCATCGAGGGCCTTGCACTCTGACGTTCCCCGCTCCTGCGGGCCACACCGAGCGGCACGTGAACGGTCCTACGGCGCCGGCACCTTCGGGTGCCGGGCCGTACGACCGATCAGCCGTGGCTCCGGTCCGGGCGCAGTTCGATGTGGTCCGGGGCCAGGTCGACCGCCAGGCGGTGCTCCATGCCCAGGGCCTCCAGGAACTTCGGGGGGAGCTGGACGCGTCCGGAGCGGTCCAGGACGACGTACTCGCGTTCGCTGATCGATTCCTCGCCGTGCTCGTCGGTGACCAGGCGGCGCAGGACCTCGCTGCTGGTGCGGCCGTCGCGGATCGCCACGGTGCGGCGGACCTCGCCCGCCACCATGGGGTCGTGCGTCACGATGACCACCGTGACGCCGAGCTCCTTGTTCACCGTACGGAACGTCTCGAAGACCGCCGCGGCCGTCTCGGAGTCGAGTTCGCCCGTGGGTTCGTCGGCCAGCAGGACCCTGGGGTCGTTCGCCATCGCCACGGCTATCGCCACGCGCTGCTGCTGGCCGCCGGAGAGTTCCGCCGGGCGCCGGTGGGCCAGTTCGCCGATCCCGAGGGCGTCCAGGATCTCCGCGACCCGGGCTGCCCGGCGTGCGCCCGCGGCCCCTCGACGCGCGACGCCGCGGGCGCCGCCACCCCTCAGCTGCATCGGCAGGGCGACGTTCTGCGCGGCCGTCAGGAAGGGCAGCAGGTTGCGGGCCGTCTGCTGGAAGACGAAGCCGACCGCTTCGCGCCGGTAGCGCAGCCGGTCCCGCGCCGACAGTTCCAGCAGGTCGTAGCCGGCGACCGCCGCGCTGCCCGCCGTCGGGACGTCCAGGCCCGCCAGGATGTTCAAGAGGGTGGACTTGCCGCTGCCCGAGGCTCCCACGAGGGCCACCAGGTCGCCCTGGGCGACCGTCAGCTCCAGCCCCTGGAGGGCCTGTACCTCGATGCCGTCCGTGCTGAAGATCCGGACCAGACGGTCGCAGGCGATCGCGGCGTCCGTCGCCGGGGTGCGCGGCTCCGCGGCGGCCGTCGCCCGGCGGCGCAGCTCCTCGTACGTCGGCTGGTCGGTGTTCAACGCTGGTCTCCCGCTCTCAACTCGGTGGTGATCTGCCGTCGCCCGGATGTAGCCGCCTCGACGAGCACGGCCACGGCGACCAGGGCGGCCAGGCCCAGGGCCTGGGTCAGTACGGGCCCCGCCGTGAGCCGTACACCGGTCGGCACGCTCGCTCCGACCAGCGTGGACAGGTCCATCGCCGGGCCCAGCAACGCCACCGCGGCGGCCGCCACCAGGGCCCCGCCCAGCGTCGCGCCCAGGGTCTGCGGAAGGGTCTCGGCGAGGATCAGGGCCACGCCCTGGCGGCGGCGCAGCCCCATGGTGCGCAGCCGGGCCAGCAGCGCCGCCCGCTCGGGGACGGTCCGCATCAGGGTGAGCAGTACGGCCAGCAGCGCGAAGCCGCCCCCTCCGGCCACGGAGGCCCAGAAGAGGCGCTGTGCGGATCGTTGCAGCGGATCGGCGCCGAGCTCGGCGACGGCCTCCGCGCTGGTGCGCACGGGGTACACCTCGTCGGCGGGGTGCGTCCCGGCGGCCGGATCCTGACCCGCGGCGGGTGCCGGAGCCGGGGCCTGGCTCGTCGAGGACGCCGGCGGTAGCGCGGCCCGGACCAGCGCGCGCAGCCGGTCGCCGTCGACGGAACCCAGGCCCAGCCACTGGTTCGGGCGGTCGGCGCCGATGAGGGCCGTCGCCGGGCCCGCCGGCAGGACGACGGTGGCGGCGTCCCGGGCCGGCCGGGCCGGGGTGCAGTCGATCACGCCGACGACCCGTGCCTTCAGCTCTCCGCCGTTGCCGGGCTGCAACGTGTACGTGCCCGGGCCCGCCAGCCGTGCCAGGCCGGCGCTGAACAGCGCGGGCACGGGCGAGTCGGCGGACTGCGCGCCGCCCGCGGTCAGCAGGCCGGGGTCGAAGGAGCCGCAGCCGAGGGTGCGGGAGAGCTCCGCGTACGCGGCCGGCTCGGCGACGATCACGGAGATCTGGGTGGAGCGCTGGGTCGTGCCGATGACGGAGGAGTCGTGATCGATCCACAGCGGCACGGAGGTGCGTACGCCCGGCAGTTCGCCCGCGGCCTTCGCGAGTCCGTCCGGGAGCGAGGCCTTCCCGAACGCGGAGATCGCCGCGTCGCCGCCGACCGCCAGCCGGGCCACCCCCAACCGGTTCGCGTCCACCGAGTCCAGGACGGCGGCCCCGAACCCCCCGGTGGTGATGGCGAGGAGAAGCGCGACCATCGGCAGGACGGAGGGGCCGGTCCGGCCACGGGCGTTGGTCCCGGCCGCCCCCGATCCTCGGGCGGCCCGCGCCAGCCCGAGGAAGCCGACCAGCCCGGAGCTGCGGCCGGCCGCCCGTGCGAGCCACCCGGTCACCACCGGCTGGAGCCGGGCGAGCAGCAGCCCGCCGCACAGGGCGAGCAGCAGCGGAGCCGCGATCAGCAGCGGGTCCGGGTCGCTGCCGGCCGGGGCGACCCCGCGGCGGCGGACCTCCAGTACGGCGGCGGCCGTGGCGATGACGACGAGCAGTTCGGCTAGGGGCCGACGCCACCGCCCGGCCGGACGCGGCGGGGTCAGCAGTACGGCCGCCCGTACGGGGAAGGCCAGGAGGGCGAGCAGGGCGACCACCGCGGCCGAGAGCAGCGCGGGTGCGAGCCGGGGCGTGGGCAGCAGCAGTACGGCGAGCGCGGTGGCGGCCGCGGCCGCCGGGAGCACCGTGACCGCGCCCTCCCCGAGGAGCCGGCCGACGATGCCGGCGCGCGAGCCGCCCCGGGCCAGCAGCAGCCGCAGTTCGGCGTCCCTGCGGTCCGCGGCGAGCGCTCCGGCCAGGCACAGGACGACGAAAGCGACCCCGCCGACCCCGGCGGGTCCGATCAGGGCGAGCGGCGCCGCGGCCTGGCGGCGGTCGTGGGCCTGCTTGAACAGTTCGGGCAGCCACGAGGTGGTCCGCAGCCGAGGGCGGGCGGTCTCCCGCGTGAGGGCGGCGGCGGTGGGCCCGGCCACGTACGAGGCGATCTCCTTCGTCGTGGCGTCGAGCCGGTCGGCCCGCAGGCCGCCGACGTCCACCGGAAGCCGCCAGAAGTCCTCGGCGGTGTCGCCCCAGACGTCCATCCGGGCGAGGTCCCCGGCTCCGATCAGGGCGTCGACGTGCCAGGACAGGTTCTCCCCGTTGTAGTGCTCACAGGCCCGCGGGAGACAGTCGAGGCCCACCCAGAAGTCCTCGGTCGGGTCGGGGACCGCGTAGAGACCGACGACTTCCACGGACGGCGTGCCGTCGACCAGGGGCGTGCTCCTCAGGACGGATCCGAGGCGGGCGCCGAGCGTTTCGGCGGCGCGTTGCGAGAGGGCGACCTGCAGGGGCGGGTCGTACGCGGCGGGGCCCTCGGGGGCGCCCGCGGGCGGGGGCGTGCTGCTCGGCCAGCGCCCCTCCACCAGCTTCACGTGGGCCGGGGCCTGTTGGACGTACAGCAGGGACATGGCGGGCGGGAAACCGGACGGGCGGGACAGTTCCGGATTCAGCAGCGGCTGCCGCTTGGTGGTCCGCGTGCCGTGGACCACCGCGTCCGGGTCGACGCGGAAGGTGCCTCCGGTGGTGGACAGCAGGCTCTTCAGCGTCCCGTCCAGGGCTTCGGCGCTCTGCCCGGACAGCGGGGCCGGAGCGGTCACCTGCAGGCTGGTGTTGGTCTGCCCGCTGCGTTCCAGGAAGGACCTCAGGGCCTGGTCGGCGCCCCGGTCCTGGGCCCGCGGCAGAGCGGCGGCCAGCAGGACGGCGACGAACGCGAGCGCGGCGGCGAGCAGGGTACCCAGGGGAGCCGCCCGCAACCTGGTCCTGACCCAGGGCGCGGGCCGCGGGGCAGCGGCGGACGGCAGCGGGGTGGCTTCCGACGGCGGCGCGGCAGACGGCGGCGGGGTGGTCACATCTCCTCCACGGGACGCAGCCGGGCGGCGATGTCGCGGCCCCGGGGGCCGCTGAGCGCGGCGGACAGCAGGGGAACGGCGGCGATGGCGGCGGCCGTCAGCAGGGTCTGCCAGAACGGCAGGTCCACCCGTACGGGCGGGAACGGCCGCCCGGCGGCGGGTGTCAGGACGACCAGGGGCGCCATCAGGTGGACGAGGGCGACACCCAGCCCGGTCCCGACCGCGGTCCCGATGACGATCAGCACTCCGCCCTCGGCTGCGGACGCCAGGGCCAGCGACCGGCGCGGGGTGCCGAGCGCGAGCAGGACCGAGAACTCCCGGCCGCGCACGCGCCGTTCGGCGGCGGTGGACGTCGCGAAACCGATCGCCGCCAGGACCGCGCACGCGGCGGCGAGGGCGGCCAGCGCGCTCTGCGGGCCGGCGCTCAGCGGATCCTCCAACAGGTGCGCGGTGATTTCCTCGCGCAGTTGGACCCGCTCGGTCCTGGACCCTTCGCGCAGCTTCTCCGCCGCGCGGGCCGGGACCGGATCGGCGGTCGAGGCGGCAGGCAGCCACCACTCGGTCGGCGGGGCCGGCTGCTGTCCGGCGGACTCCACCAGGAACCGTCCGAGCGTGCGCAGGTCGGCGGCGATCCCCGACCGTCCGACCACCGGAAGGGAGTCCACGGCGGCGGTGATCCGCATCGGGACCGCCGCGCCGTCGAGCGTGACGGGGACGGTCGCACCCACGGAGGCGCCTACGGCCCGCAGGTAGTCGGTGGTGGCGACCGCCGGGACCGCGGCGCCGGCAGGGGCGGTGGGCACGGGGAACAGCACGGCGCTGACACCCTTCTCGGTGCCGGCCCCGCCCCAGAACCGCACCTGCAGGTGATCCGTGGAACCGGCCGGAACCGGGGAGAGCGCCGGGGCCCGCAAGCTGCGGGGTCCCTGCGGGGGCGCGGACTGCCAGCCGCTCGTGGTCGCGGGTCCGGGTGCGGCGACCGCCGTCGCACCGCCGTCCGCGGTGTCGGAGACGCCGATCCGCCGCAGGGTCAGTTCGCTGCCGTCGCCCGCGGGGCCTTCGTCCCCGGCGTACGAGAGGCGTATCCCCGCCAGGGTGAGCGGGGCTGCGGCCGAACCGATCGGGGCACCGGTCAGGGTGTCCAGCGGGAACGTGAGGGTCGCGTCGCCGCTGGTGGGGAGCGTGACCGAGGGCGTCCCGTGGGTCGCCCCGAACCGGTCGCGCAGCAGCAGGCTCACGGCCGCCCAACTCGTACCGGCGGACCGTACCGTCACGCCGAGCTCGATGCGGCGGGGGGAGCCGGGCAGGGCGACACCGGAAGCCCGCCCCGGGTCGGCTCCCGCGGCTCCGGCGGCCGCGGCCCCGGTCGGGGCGTCCGGACCCACCGCGGCGAGCGGGGCGAACAGCGCGCGCATCCCGTGGCCGCCGCGCAGGTCCGCGCGCAGCGGTACGCCGTCGCCCACCTTGGCGGCGTCCACCGCGATGAGGTCGGCGGTGCCCCCGCCGGGCAGCGGCTGCGCCCGGCGGACCACCGGAATCAGGCGGTCCGCGCCCGGCAGAGCCCCGTAGCGTCCGCCCTGCCCCATCGGCGCCATGCTGCTCCCGGAGATCCGCAGCCCGCCCGCGGTCGCGAAGTCGGCCTGGTCGCGCTGGGACTCGGACCAGGCGGTGTGCTGGCCGAGGGCCAGGATCCCGCTGGAGACGGCGAGGACGAGCAGCAGCACGGGCCCCGTGGCCCGGCCGGGCCGCCGGGCGAGCTGCCAGCCGAACAGGGCCGGGCCGAGGCTCCGGCCGCGCGCCGCCACCCGTCCGCCGGCCCGCGCCGCGAACGGCAGCAGCCGCAGGACCAGCAGCGTGCCCCCGCACAGGGCCAGGGTCGGGGCGGCGACCAGGACCGGGTCGATGCCGAGGCCGCCGCCGGCGGGGGAGTCGGGCCCCTGGGCGTCCGTGCCCCCGTACTGCGACAGCTGCTGGTAGCCGAGGACGGCGAGGACCAGCACGGCCAGGTCCAGCCCGGAGCGGGCCGCGCCCGTCACCAGGGCCTGCCTGCTGCCGGCGCGGCGCAGTACGGCGGCCGAGGCGCCGCGCAGCACGGACGGCAGGGTGGTCAGCAGGACACAGGCCAGGGCGCAGCCGGCCGCGACCGGCCAGACCAGCCAGGTGTCCGGGATCTCCAGGTGGACCCGCCCGAGCGGTCCGAACCGGCCGAACAGGCGCAGCAGGGGCGGTGTGAGCAGCGGTGCCAGGACGGCCGCGGGCAGGGCGAGCAGCAGCGACTCGGCCGCGCCGAGCGCGCCGAGTCTCCGGCGGGAGGCGCCGCGCGTGGTGAGCAGGATGCGCTCCGGTTCCTGGCGGACCGTCAGGATGTGGGAGACGAGGAGCAGCGCGGCCGTCGAGAGGACGGTCAGCTGGAGCGCGCCCACCAGCAGGGTGGACCGGGCGACGAGCAGGCCGGAGTCCAGCTCGGCCAGGAGCTTCGGCAGTTCGGTGGCGGCCCGGAGCGAAGTGGCGCGCTCCAGGGCCGCCCCCGCCGGGTTCGCCGCGGTCCGGACGGCCTCCGCCTCGGAGGTGCGGATCGTGCTCAGGTCCGGAGTCAGCAGCGTGAGGCGGTAGTTCTGCAGGAGGCCGCCGGTCGTGAACGCGCTGTCGTCCACCAGGAGCGGACCGTAGGTGGCGAGGGTGTTGGACTGGATCTCCCGGCCGCCGAGCGGGTCGAGCCGCCAGTACCCGGCGTCCGGATCGGTGGCCCGGTACACGCCGGTGACCAGCACGGTCAGCGCAGCCCCGTCGAACCGGTCGTCCAGCCGGACCGGTGCGGGCAGCGCGGACTCGGCGAGGCCGAGCCGGGCCAGCGCCGCGCGCGGCACGGCCACCTGCACCGGTGCCGTCGGGGTGCCGGCCCCGGCGGCGACGGGCCCGGGCCACTCGCCGGCGAGCAGCTGTACGTGCTCCCGGGCGAGGGCGGCGAGCAGGGTCAGGTCGGCGTCGCGGCCCGACGAGGCAGTGCCGGGAAGCCCGTACGAACGGCTGCGGGCCACGCTCTCGGTGGTGACCGGAAGTCGCCCGAACACCTCGCCCGCATAGCCGCGGACGGACTCGTCGTCCTTGGCGCGGGAAGAGGCGGGATGGCCGCTGGTGACCACGACGGTGGTCCGGGCCCGTTCCGAGCCGGTCAGGGCTTGCCGCAGTCCCTCCTGCTCCACGCCACGGGTGAATGCCGTCAGCGCGGTCAGAGCGGTCGCGGTGATCAGTACGGTGAGCAGTACGGCGACGGCGAGCGGCCATCGCCCGCGCAGCCGGCGCACGACGAAGCCGAGCACGTGTTGAGTTCCCTCCCCCGTCCGGACCTTCGGTACCGGATAGCGGACGATGCTGTCAGATTCGCGCCAGAGAGGGAAGGGGCTTGCGTGAAAGGTGCGGCGGATGCGCAAATGCGATCAGAAAGCTGCAACGGCAGGGTGCGGACCGCGGGACGGGGCGCTCCACGCGGTGGCGCGAACGATGCGGACAACTCGACGGGGGAGTACATGCGATGAGCAACAACCATGTGGAACCGGACGCGGCGGCGGTCGCGACGGCGCGGGAGGGCGCCGGCACGCCGATCGTGGTGGTGGACGACCTGCGCCACAGCTTCGGCAGCGGACCGCAGGCCGTCCACGCCCTGCGTGGCGTGTCCTTCGAGGTCCGCCGGGGCGAACTCACCGCCCTCAGGGGCCGGTCGGGCTCCGGCAAGACCACCCTGCTGAACCTCGTCGGCGGCCTCGACACCCCGACCAGCGGCCGGATCACCCTCGACGGCACCGACCTGGCCGACCTCGACGAGCCGGACCTGCTCGCCCTGCGCCGCGACCGCATCGGGTTCGTCTTCCAGTCCTTCGGCCTGATCCCCGTCCTCACCGCCGCCGAGAACGTCGGCGTACCGATGCGACTGCGCCGCGTACCCGCCAAGGAGCGCGAGGAGCGCGCCCGGACCCTGCTCGCCCTGGTCGGCCTCGCTGACCACGCCGAGCAGCGCCCCGGCGAGCTCTCCGGCGGCCAGCAGCAGCGCGTGGCGGTGGCCCGCGCCCTGGCCAACGACCCCGACCTGATCATCGCGGACGAACCCACGGGTCAGCTCGACTCGGAGACGGGCCGGTCGATCATGGAGCTGTTGCGCGCGGTCGTACGCAGCGAGTCGGTCACCGTCCTCGTCGCCACCCACGACCCCAACCTGATCGAACTCGCCGACCGGGTCGTGGAGCTGCGCGACGGCCGCATCGTCGGGTCCGGCGCGGACGAGGAGGTCAACCGGTGAGGGTGAGGGTGAGGCAGGGCAGGCCCACGCCGGCGCCCCCGCGGAAGCCCTCCGCGCAGAGCCGGGTGCCCGCGGGGAAGCGCCGTTGCGGGTAGGCGTGGTCCCGGTAGGTCCTGAACCTGGCGACGTCCTCGACCTTGGTGTTGGCGCTCCAGCCGTTGGTGGTCCAGACGCCGCACCGTGGCACGGACCCAGCCGGCAGATGTGCCTCAGGGCCGGACGGGCCCCGAGGGACCAACGCCCAGCAAGATCACGCGTCACGCCGCCCGATCGAGTCGATGTCGACGGTCCGGCCGTCGGGGTCCGCGAGGAGATGGCGGCCGGGCGCGAGCGGTGGGGTCGCGGCGGCGCCGGTGAGGGTGAGGCCCAGGCGAAGGGCACCGGTCTCGCGGTCGGGGCGGGCGGGGTAGATCTCGAAGACCGCACCGTCCGCCAGCGTGGCCGCGTAGTGGCGGGGGCCCTGTCCGTGCTGCTCGCTCGCGAAGTGCAGACCCAGGTCTTCGTAGAAGCGCCGGCACTCTTCGAGCCGGGGCGAGTACAGGACCAGGAGGGTCGCGCGGATGCCGATCGGGTCGCTCATGGGGCTCCTGCGGGCCGAGGGGAGGCGGGTGCGGGCCGCACGGGGCAAGAGCCGCACAGATGGGGCACGTTGCGGGTCCGGAGGGCGCTGCGATGGGCCGATGTCCGGGCCTCGCCAGCATAGTTGCCGGTCCTGGACGGCGGCGCCGGAGTTTTCGCCCCTGCGGCTCCCGCCCGGCGCCGAGGCCGTGGCCGGTTCAACTGCCGTTCACGCCGTGCTCGCCGGGCCTCTCCACCCTCCTCCTGTCCTTCACCCGACCGAGGGGAACCCGGTGTCCTTCGCCCATTCCGTCCGTGCGGCCGCGCTGCCCGCCGCCGTCCTGGCCGCACTGGCCCTGCCGGCCGCCCCGGCTCACGCGGCGGCCGCATCCGTCACCGCCACCCGAAGGACCTGACCGCGTTCATCCGGGGCTACGCGGGCGGCACGCTCGTCTCGGAGCGCACCCGCCGGCAGCAGTTCACGTTCATCCCCGGCGCCCTCTCCCAGCCTCCCGGGCCCGGCCGCACCGCGGCGGGCCTGGCCATCTACCGCTACACCACGCGCTGCGGAGCGGTCTTCGGCCACACCGGCAACACGGCCGGGTACACACAGCTGGTGGCGGCCACGGCGGACGGCCGCCGCTCCCTGACCTTCTCGATCAGCACGCAGACGTCCCTCGACGCCGACCCCGACCTCCTCGCACAGGTCCGGGACGTCCAGGAGGACTTCGTCTGCGCCCTGCTGCGCAGGTGAGTTGCGATAGCGGGCGCGGCCCCCGGAAAGCCAGACCCCGTGCAGCATGCCGTCGCCGTCGATGGGGTACAGGTACGAGCCGATCGGCGTGAAACGGGGATTGGGGCCGTTGCGCAGGTACAGGCCGTCCAAGGAGGCCGGCAGCTCGCCCGTCACCTCCAGATCGGCGACATCGACCTCTTCCGTCACCGGCGCGAACGATCCCAGCAGGTGGGGGACCCGGGTGGGGTCGAAACGGGGTTGCGTGTGCGTGTTCACGGGACCTCCCGGCGCGCGTCCGGCGGGGTCCGCGGTGGACGGAGCAATTCCGCTACGGGCGCGCGGGTGCGGCACTCTCCAGTGAAACGCCGTACGCGTGAGCGTGCCGGAGCACGCGGCCTCCCAGGCCGACCGGAACGAGGGCGTGCGCCGCGGACCGTGCCCCGCACGGGGCGCCCCGGGTACTGACCGCGACCCAGGAGATCAGTCGGACGTGAAGACCTCTGCGTGTGCGTCGTCGAGGACGAAACCGTTGTCGAGGCGTACGCGGACCGTCACGTGGAGCCGCTGCTCCTGGTGGGCGATCCACTCGGGTTCCAGGGAGCCGACCTGCTCTTCGAGCTGCTTCCTGGTCCCCGAGGGCATCTGGTGGCCGAAGTCGTCGAGGAGCGACTTGAGCCGTACGTACTCGCGGACGTCCGGGCCCGGTTCCTGCTGCTGGGGTTCGTTCACCCGCTCGACGGTGCCCCCGGTGCCCGAGGCCAGTGACAGCGACCCGGCGACGGCATCCGTGGCCGCCGCCGGGGAGTCCTCGGCCAACACGACCGGCCCGGCCAGCCTCAGGTCTGCTGCCAACTTCACCCGCTGGCCTGCTTCGAGCATCATCGATCCTTCGTCTCCCCGCTCAGTCCGTCAGGCCTCGGCCGCGCACGCGCACGGTGGCCGTCCGGGTCGGTGCCATTATCCGGGTGCGGTGAGGGCGAATTCTTTCACGAGGGTGGTGCAGGAGGCGTCGAGGTAGTCGGGCTTGCGGCTGGTGACGGGCGTTGCCGGGGCCGCGCGGCACACCCGGGGCGGCGCTCCGGGTGGTCGTGCCGACGGTGCCATGTGGCGGATCCGAGGTGCGGGAATCCGCGTGGCCTCGCAGCATGGCGGTGAACCGTCCCCGCAAGAAGGAGATGCGTGATGCCCCGAGGGGCCGCGATGAACCAGCAGCCGAAACATGCCCACGGCCACTGATCGCCGTCGCCCGGAGGGCGCATGCGCCCGGGCGGACGAGGAAGGCGGGAAGCGATGACCAGCGACGCCGGCGCAGTACGGCAGTCATCGGCGGAAGTGGTGGTCACAGCCACTCGTTGCTCGGAAGAAGCGGCCAGGGTCCTCCTGGACGTTCTCGAGCGGGCCTTTCCGGAGCCCTCGGCCGAAGGCGTGGCGCTCGAACCGGGGCCGCACGGCAAGACCACCGTTTGGTGCACGACCGTGGTCGCGGCGGACCTGCCCGGGACGACGGAGCCCATGGGCCTGGACGGAACCGTCGACGTGGGTCTGCAGGGCGGCCCGCGCGCGGTGGACAGGGTCGTCGCCGCCCTCTCGGACGCTTTCGCGGTTGAGGACCGGGGGACCGTGGCGGGAGATCAAGAGAAGGAGGTCGACCTGCTGATCCGCGCCCGGTGACCTTTCGTGCTGAGCGTCTTCCACTCCTGCGTGGCGGAGTCGACCTGGGAGTCGTTCACGGTCACCACGATGGATCGGGTCCTCTCGCACCGGCGGTTCGAGCAGCGCCGTCAGTGCTCCCGGGCGGGCAGGCCGGCCAGGCCGGTGTCCCGCAGGATGCGCCCGACGGTGTCGTCGAGGGAGCTCGCGGCGCCGATGACCGTCTCCACGCCGCCGGGCAGCAGGTCGAGCGGCCGGTACCAGGAGCCGAGGTCCGCCTCGGAGACCACGTCGGCGATCGGCTTCGTCGCGTGCCGGGCGAGCGTCACCTCGAAGGGCACGTCCAGGTAGTAGCCGTGCGTCGGGCCGCAGTGGTCTGAGCGCAGCCGCGCGAGCATGTCCCCGTAGTGGTCGGCGTAGAGGATGCCCTCGACGACGACGTGGTAGCCGGCGCCGAGGGCGTACCGCGCGACCGTGTCGATCAGGCCGATGTTCGCCCCGTCCGGCCGGTCACGCTCCCGCAGGACGACGCGGCGCATGGTGTCCTGGCCGACCAGGGCCAGGCCCCGGCCGAACCGCTGGCGGATGCCGGCCGCGACCGACGACTTGCCCGAGGCGCTGTTCCCGCGCACTACGACGAGCCGGGTGTCCGGGGTGCCCACCATCATCTGCGCAACGCTACCCGCCCGCGCCCCCGCTCACCGGCCGGTCGTCACCTTCCGCGCCCACGCCGTCACCGGATCCTCCTCCCCTGGTCACATCGTAGCGAAGGCGGCGTAACCTGGTCGGAACGCCACAGAACGCGCGTACGAGGAGCATGGTGCGCCGCTCCGTGCACCCCACCGCGAACGATCCAGGGAGGCGGCATGTGACCGATCCGTTCGGCTTCCTCCGGATCCCCCGCGAGGCCGTCCCGGCCCGTCCCGTAGAGGAGAGGCTGGGCGACTGGCGCGAGGTGTACGCGGGCCAGGCGATGCTGCCGCTCGTCTCCCGGCAGGCCGACCGCTGCATGGACTGCGGTATTCCGTTCTGCCACACCGGTTGTCCCCTGGGAAACCTCATACCCGAGTGGAACGCGTACGCCGCCCAGGGGGACTGGGGCGCGGCGTACGAGCGCCTGCACGCGACCAACAACTTCCCGGAGGTCACGGGCAGGCTCTGCCCGGCCCCCTGCGAGGACGCCTGCGTCCTCACGATCAACGCGGATCCGGTGACCATCAAGAACGTCGAGCAGACCATCGCGGACGAGGGCCTGCGGCGCGGCTACCTGACCCCGAGGCCGCCGGAGAAGCGCAGTGGCAAGGCGGTGGCCGTCATCGGCTCCGGTCCGGCCGGACTGGCCGCAGCACAGCAGCTGACGAGGGCCGGGCACTCGGTCACGGTCCACGAGCGGGCCGACCGGATAGGCGGACTGCTGCGCTACGGCATCCCCGAGTTCAAGATGGAGAAGGCCCACCTGGAGCGCCGGATCGAGCAGATGCGGGCCGAGGGCACGGAGTTCGTCACGGGCACGGACGTCGGCGGTGCGGCCGGCGCCGCAGCGGGCACTGGCGGGGCGGCCGGCACCAACGCGGCCGAATTGCGCAGCCGGTGCGACGCGGTCGTCGTCGCGATCGGCGCCGGCGAGCGCCGGGAACTACCGGTCCCCGGCCGCGGGCTGCACGGCATCCACCAGGCCATGGAGTACCTGACCTGCGCCAACCGGGTGCGGGAAGGGGACTACGCGGTATCGCCCGTCACCGCCGAGGGAAGACACGTGGTCATCGTGGGGGGTGGTGACACCGGCTCCGACTGCCTGGGGACGGCCCTGCGGCAGGGCGCGATCTCCGTGGTCCAGCTCGACATCAACCCCGAGCCCGGCGCGGGCCGGACCGACGGCGAGCCCTGGCCGGTCTACCCGAAGACGTACCGGATCTCCCACGCCCACGAGGAGGCCCGCGGGCAAGCGGGCCGAGACCCCCGGCTGTTCTCCAGCGCCACGCTGCGCTTCGAGGGGGACGCTTCGGGCCGGGTACAGGCACTGCACCTGACCGCCGTCGAGCCGGTGGGCCGCAGCCCCCTGGCCGGCACCGAGCACGTCATACCGACCGGCCTGGTGCTGCTGGCCCTCGGCTTCTCGGGCCCCGAGCGGGCCGGCGGCCTGCGCGAGCAACTGGGGCTGGAGCTCGACGGGCGCGGCAACTTCGCGCGGGACGCCGGCTTCGCGGCGGGCGGCGGGCGGGCGCCGGGAGTCTTCGTCGCGGGCGATGCGGGCCGCGGCCAGTCGCTGGTGGTGTGGGCCATCGCCGAGGGCCGGGCGGTGGCCGCGGCCGTGGACCGCTACCTGACCGGCTCCACCTGCCTCCCGGCTCCGGTCGCCGCTCATGACCGGCCGATGACGGCCTTGGGGCGCATGCGCTACGGGGAGTTCTAGACGCTCGTACGCGGCGCGGGGCCGCCACCGGTGGGGTGGCGGCCCCGCGCCGCGGCGAACCGTCGTACCGGCGTCACCTCTTGGGGGCGGTCAAATCGCCGATGGTGACCACGCCGTCCGGAACGGGCACGTGTGGAACGGGCACGTGCGGGACGGGGATTCCGTCGGGGACGGGCAGGCCGCCGGGGTCGGGCTTGGCCATGGGGTCGTCGCACGGCGCGGCGATACAGGCCCAGGTATGGCGCCTCGGCGGATCGATGAGGATGCCCGTCCCGGTGTCGGCGTCGCCCCGGTCCTTCCCGCTACCGAGGAGGGGGCCGCCCCGGCCGATGGTGTGGAACTTATCGGGGGAGTCGTCCTTGCCTTGGTCGGAGCCGAACAAGGACTCCTGGGCGCGGCCGATGAGCCGGTGGTTGCCCTTGCCGTCGGTGTCGCCTTGATCGTCGGGGGCCATGACACGGTCGTGGGCCACGGCCGCGAGCGGGGCTGCCGGGGTGACGGCGAACGCACCGGTCGGGGTGAGTACGCCTCCCACGGCCACGGCGGTCGAGGCGGCGAGCATGAGGAAGCGCGGGGTGCGGAAGAGGTGGGTCATGGAAGCTCCTGGGGCCGAGGTTGGTGCGGGGAACCTCCAGTAGGCCCCGTCCACCCCGCACGGTCACGTCCCTGGATCCCGTGGCTTGACGTACGCCAGAACCCCCGCTAACCCCGGGCGCCCCTCCGGTCGGCCCGTGCGGCCGACCGGAGCTCCACCGGTGTGCTGTCGGCTCAGCGGGTGGCGAGGAGGGTGAGGGTGTCGATCACGCGGTTCGAGAAGCCCCACTCGTTGTCGTACCAGGCGACCACCTTGACGTGGCGGCCGTCGACGCGGGTCAGCTCCGAGTCGAAGATCGACGAGGCCGGGTTGCCCGTGATGTCGGAGGACACCAGCGGGTCGTCCGAGTACTCGAGCACGCCGGCCAGCGGACCCTCGGCGGCGGCGCGGTACGCCGCCAGGATCTCGTCGCGCGTCACGTCGCGGGCCACGGTCGTGTTGAGCTCGACGATCGAGCCCACCGGGACCGGTACGCGGATCGAGTCGCCCGACAGCTTGCCCTCAAGGTTCGGCAGCACGAGCCCGATCGCCTTGGCCGCGCCCGTCGTGGTCGGCACGATGTTGACCGCGGCGGCGCGGGCGCGACGGGCGTCGCGGTGCGGGCCGTCCTGCAGGTTCTGCTCCTGCGTGTAGGCGTGCACCGTCGTCATGAAGCCGTGCTCGATGCCGGCGAGGTCGTCGAGGACCGCGGCCAGCGGCGCGAGCGCGTTGGTCGTGCACGAAGCGTTCGAGACGATGGTGTGCAGGGCCGGGTCGTAGGCGTCGGAGTTGACCCCGAACGCGAGCGTGACGTCGGCGCCGTCGGACGGCGCGCTCACGAGCACCTTGCGCGCGCCCGCCTTGACGTGGGCGCGGGCGGCCTCGGCGGAGGTGAAGCGGCCGGTGGCCTCCAGCACGATGTCGACACCGAGATCGGCCCACGGCAGCTGCGCCGGCTCCCGTTCGGCGAGCACCTTGATGCGGTGGCCGTCGACGACGAGGACGTCCCCGTCGACGCTCACCGGGCGGCCGAGCCGGCCGGAGGTGGTGTCGTACGCGAGCAGTCGCGCGAGGGTGGCGGGCTCCGTGAGGTCGTTGACGGCGACGACCTCCAGGTCGCTGTCGCGTTCGAGGAGCGCACGCAGCACGTTGCGCCCGATGCGGCCGAATCCGTTGATGGCAATGCGAGTCATGAGCGATGTCCCTTTCGTTCGCCATCAGGTTCGCGCCCGGCGCCCGCCCGCGACAGCGGCGTGATCGCCATGGTTCAAAAGGATCCCGCCACGGCTGCACGGCGGGTCGGCGGGTCGGTGGCGGGCTATTCGCCCTGGGTGAAGGTGCGCCGGTACTCGGTCGGGGTGGTGCCGAGGATGCGCTGGAAGTGCGAGCGAAGGTTCGCGCCGGTGCCGAGACCCACGTCGGCGGCGATCTGCTCGATGCCGCGCTGCGAGCGTTCGAGCAGCTCGCGGGCCACGTCGATGCGGGCACGCATGATCCACTGCATCGGCGTGTATCCGGTGTCCTCGGCGAACCGTCGCGAGAACGTGCGCGGCGAGACCCCGGCGTGCCGGGCGAGTGCCTCCAGGGTGAGAGGTTCGCCGAGCCGGTGCAGCGCCCACTCGCGTGTGGCGGCGAACCGCTCGCCGAGTGGCTCGGGCACGCTGCGCGGCACGTACTGCGCCTGGCCGCCGCTGCGGTAGGGGGCCGCGACCAGGCGCCGGGCCGCGTGGTTGGAGGCCGACACGCCGATGTCACCCCGCAGGATGTGCAGGCACAGGTCGATGCCGGAGGCGGCGCCGGCCGACGTGAGGACGCTGCCCTCGTCGACGAACAGGACGTTCTCGTCGAGCCGGACGAGCGGATGCCGCTCCGCGAGCGCCCGCGCGTAGTGCCAGTGCGTCGTGGCGCGCTTGCCGTCGAGCAGGCCGGTGGCGGCGAGTGCGAACGCGCCCGTCGAGATGGCGGCGAGCCGCGCGCCCCGGTCGTGGGCGGCGATCAGTGCGTCGATGACCGCTCGGGGCGGGTCCTCGCGGTCCGGGAAGCGGTAGCCGGGGACGAACACGATGTCGGCCCACGCGAGGGCCTCCAGCCCGTGGGTCACGTGGTACGACAGGCCGTCGCCGCCGGCCACGAGACCGGGCGCCGCACCGCACACCCGTACCTCGTACGGCATGCTCGCCCGAGTCGTGAAGACCTGTGCGGGGATGCCGACGTCGAGCGGCTTCGCGCCTTCGAGGACGAGGACGGCGACGCGGTGGAGGCGGGAGGCTGGCACGGGGTCGAGGGTACGCGGGGGGCCGCGTCTCGGGGAGCGGTGCGTCGGACGCCGCCTCGTCGGTGGTCGGGGGTTCCTTCGCGCGCTCCGGTCAGCCGGCGGAGCTTTCGTCGAGGAGTGGGGCGAGGCCGTCGAGGAGGCGCTGGAGGCCGAATTCGAAGAGCGCGTCGAGGTCGAAGTCGTAGCCGGCCGTGGCCAGGCGGGAGAGCGCCGGGAAGCGGCCGGTGCCGAGGATCGCCAGGAGCGCGGGCTCCTGGGTGTCCATCCACTCCTCGCTGTCGAGGCCGCTGTGCGCCTCGGCCTCCCGCTCCGTCTCCAGGTTGACGGCGATGCCACGGGCGTAGTTGAAGAGCATGAGGTGCGCGGTGAACGCGGACTGCAGGTCGAGGCCGTGCGCGTGGAGAGTGGCGAGGGTCCACTCGCTGTACGGCAGCGCCGAGACGATCATCTGGGGGCGGGTCACCGACAGGGCCGGTGCGAGCCACGGGTGGCGGCGGAACACGTTCCAGAGCTGCCGGGCCGCCAGTTCGACCGCCTCCCGCCAGCCCTCCGGAGGGTCGGCGGGCAGCGGGTGCTCCGCCATGACCCCGTCCATCATCCGCGTCAGCAGGTCGTCCTTGTCGGCCACGTGCCGGTACAGGGACATGGTCGCCACTTCGAGCTCGGCGGACACCCGGCGCATCGAGACCGCGGCCAGCCCCTCCGTGTCGGCGACGGTGACGGCTGCGGCGACGATCCGTCCGAGCGTGAGCGCCGCCTGGACCGAGGGCGCGTCGGACGGCTCGCCGGGGCGTGCGACGGCCGCGGGCCGGGCGGCCCGCGACGCCGGGCGGCTCGGGGCGGCCACGACCGTCCCGACGCCCGGTACGGCGCGGACCGTGCCCTCGCGGCGCAGTTCGGAGAGCACCTTGGTCGCGGTCGCCATGGCGACGCCCCACTGCCGGGTGATTTCGCGGGTCGAGGGCACGCGGTCGCCCGGTGCCAGCTCGCCCGTCTCGATCCGCCGCCGTAGTTCGGCCACGATCTGGCTGTAGCGCGGTACCGCCTGTCCGCCCACCGACACTCCTCCGCACTAGTGCACCTGAACGGGCGCCATCCTAGCCGCCGACGCCGGGCGAAGCCCGCGGACCGGCCTCTTCCCTGCCGCACCGCACTAGTGCAACGCAGGGCAACGCCTCATGTGTACAGGCTATTTCATGCTTGCGCACTACTCTGCGTACGGCGTACATTCGCAACATGCCGAACAACGAGATACTCATCTGCGGTGCAGGCATCGCAGGACCCGCGCTGGCGTACTGGCTACGCAGGGGAGGCTTCGCGGTCACGATCGTGGAGCGAGCGCCGGCACCCCGGCCGGGCGGCCAGACCGTGGATCTACGCGGCGCCGGCCGCACCGTGATCGAACGGATGGGCCTGATGGACCGGGCCAGGGCGGAGAGCGTGGACCAGCGCGGCTTCGCCCTCGTCGACACCGCCGGCCGGACCACCGCCCGACTGCCCGCCGACAGTTTCGGCGGCGAGGGGATCGTCTCCGAGATCGAGATCCTGCGCGGCGATCTCGCCCGGCTGCTGTACGAGGCGACCCTGCCGGACACCGAGTACCTCTTCGACGACACCGTCACCGGGATCGATCAGGACGCGGACGCCGTCACCGTCACCTTCGAAAGGGCCGCGCCGCGCCGTTTCGCGCTCGTCGTCGGGGCGGACGGGCCGCACTCCGTGGTGCGCGGGCTGGCCTTCGGGCCGGAGCGGGACTTCGTCCACCCGATCGACCTCTACACGACCTGGTTCACCGCCTTCGACGACCTCGACCTCGACGGCTGGTTCGTGATGCACAACGCTCCCGGCGGCCTGGTCGTCTCCGCCCGGCCCGGCCGCCTCCCCGGCGAGATCAAGGCCGGCTTCAGCTTCCGCTCGCCACCGCTCGCCCACGACCGCCGCGACGTCGCCGCCCAACAGGAGCTCGTGGCCCGGCGCTTCGCCCACGTCGGCTGGGAGGCCCCACGCCTGCTGCGGGCGATGCGCACCGCCTCGGACTTCTTCTTCGACTCCATGGGCCAGGTCCACCTCGACAGCTGGTCGCGCGGCCGCGTGGCGCTCCTCGGCGACGCCGGATACTGCGCGACCCCGCTCACCGGCCTCGGGACCAGCCTCGCCCTGGTCGGCGCCTACGTCCTCGCCGGCGAACTCGCCGCCGCCGGCGGCGACCACGCCCTCGCCCTGCGCCGCTACGACACGGTGATGCGCCCCTACGTGAGCCAGGCCCAGCAGCTGCCGCCCGGCGGCGCCGCCGGATTCGCGCCGTCGAGCCGGCTCGGGATCCGGCTGCGCGACCTGTCGATGCGGTCGATGACCCGCTGGCCCGTGCGGAACCTGTTCGCCGCGCAGTTCGCCAAGGCCGGGGACGTCGCACTGCCGGAGTACGGTCCCGCGAGCGCCGGGGCGGAGCAGTGATCGGGCGGCACGGCGCTGCGGAGCACACCTCCGCCGGTGGGCTCCGCAACGCCTCAGGCCGTCAGCGGTCCAGGGAGAGCTCGTACAGTTCGCGGAACCGGCCGTCGTTCAGGGCGACGAGCTGCTCGAACGGGCCTTGTTCCACGATCCGGCCGCCGTCGAGGACGACGATGCGGTCGGCGAGGCGGCAGTTCTCCATCCGGTGAGTGACGATCACAGTGATCCGGTCCTCCTTCATGTCCCGCAGGCCGGAGAAGACCATGTGCTCCCCGCGGGGATCCATCGCGCTCGTCGGTTCGTCCATGACCAGCAGGCCGGGCCTGCGGTGGAAGGCACGGCCGCACGCCAGCCGCTGCCACTGGCCGCCGGAGGGCTCGTGGCCGCCCCAGACCGAGCGGGCCAGCAGCGTGTCCAGGCCGTCGGGGAACTCCTCCACGGTCGTCCGCATGCCGACGGCGTCCAGTGCTTCCCACACGGCCTCCTCGCCGCGGGGGTCCGGCTGGCCCAGGGTGATGTTCTCCCGCGCGGAGAACGGCCAGTACCCGTACGACTGGGTGACGAGGCCGACGTGCGTCCAGGCGGAGCGCTGGTCCGCGTCGGAGGTGGGGACGCCGTCCCAGGAGACGGTGCCGGACGTCGGGGCCGTCAGTGAGGTCAGGAGGCGGATGAGGGTGGACTTCCCGGCGCCGTTCTCGCCGATGACGGCGACGACCTCACCCCGGGCCAGGGTCAGCGAGACCGGGCCGAGGGCGGGGGTGTCCTTGCCGGGGTAGGTGTAGGAGGCCTCCTCCAGCCGGATCTTCTCCGGGGCGCTCTCCATCACCTGCGGGCCGCGCGGGCCGGACTTCTCGGCGGCCTCCCTGACGAAGGTGGTGTAGTCGCCGAGGTAGAGCGCGTGCTGGAACATGGCCGCCCCGTAGACGACCAGCTGGGACAGGGCGGCGGTGGAGGTGCGCATGGCGACGATCGCCGTGCCGGCGGCCGCGAGTGCCATGTACCCGCCGAGAACGAGCCCGGCGAGCGCCCCGTACGTCGCCACGACGAAGACCCCCGAGGCGGTGGCGGCGATCAGGTAGACCACGAGGTAACGGGGCGCGGAGCTGACCATCTTGGAGTCGATGCGCTCGCAGACGGCCGCGTACCAGTGGTGGGCGTAGGGCCGCATGCTGTTGCCGCGCAGCTCGTCGGCGAGCTTCGGGGTGGTCAGGTGCCAGCGCATCATGTGCTTGATGTTGCGGGAGGCGACCGTCTGGTTGTGGAGGCGGTAGTCGAGGCGGGCGGCGTACACGGAACCGAGGCCGCGGGGGACCACCGACAGCAGGAGCAGCGGAAGGAGCACGGGGTGGACCACGGCGAGGACGGACGCGACCGCGATCATGTCGATCATCCCGCCGGTGAAGCCGAGGGCGTCCTGGAGGAGCATGGCGGAGCGGGCGGAGCCGGTCTCGGCGGCCTCCGAGCGTTCGGTGAAGTCGGGGGCGTCGTAGGCGGCGAGTTCCACGTCCATGTGGGCGTCGACCATCGCGAGGTCGGCGAGGGTGGCCATGCCGGGGTTGAGGCGGCGGGCGGCGCTGCCGGAGGCGATGGAGGCCAGGGCGCCGAGCGCGGTCATCGCGGCGGCGACGACCAAGGGCCAGGCGGCGGCCGAGATCCGTTCCTGGACACCGTCTCCGGCGAGGAGCGGGACCATGGCCTGGGAGATCGCGGTGAGCGCCGCCGCCGTGCAGATCCCGCCGAGGACCTGGGCGGCGACCAGTACGTGGAAGGCGGCGCGGTTGACGGCGAGGGCGAGCCGCGCGGTCTGCTGGAGGGCGGACGGGACGCGCCGGGCCATCTGGCCGAGCGACAGCGCCTCCATGGTCTCGTTGTGCTGGCCCCAGGTGTACTTGAACTCCGGAGGGGCGGGTGGAACGGGCGGGGCGGCGGACTTCACTTTCTCGGCCTGCTGGTCGGACATGCTGCTTCTCCTTCAACCGGGTTGCTGTGGAGGCCGGTCGGGCGCACCCGCGCATGGTGAGGAAGCCCGGGTCCGCGGTGGGCGGAAGGGCTGTCGCGGGGTCGCTGCAACTGGGGGAGTGAGTACAGCGCAGGCCGGCGGCCGGAGCAGCGGGATCTGGCCGACCTCGCGGCGGCGGCGCCCTTGGCGTGGCCGCTGATCGTGTCCGGCTGCCGCCGGGCTCCCGGAGCGCGGGGCAGGGCAGGTTGGCTGGAACCGGCCGGTGCGGGGGTGGGGTCAACGGAAATCGCTTGCGGCCTCCGGCGGCTCCACGGCTCCCGCGGGTTCGACTCGTGAGCGCCGGTCCGCGCGCATCCGTGATCCGTCAGTCACCCTCCGCATCCAAGGAGACAGCACAGACACCCTGACGAACGAGGACTACGCGGCGCAGGAGCCGGCGGCCCAGCCGGTCGCCTACGGGACCAGGGCCGCCCACGAGACGGCTACGTGACGGCAGCCCTCGGCGGACCGGAGTGGCGGCCATGCGTCCGGGCAAGGCAGGCTGTACTCATGAGAGCGCCCTTGCGCTCGCCCCCGGGACCGGGAGCCGGCGGCCACCACCAGGTCCTTTTCGTGATCGCGGAGTGCGTGCCCTTCGCGATCGCCCTGCTGGTGCTCCTCATCGAGCTCACGCCCCTGCACGTCGTGTACACCGGCCCCATGCTGGTCGCGACACCCGCTCTCGCGGCGGTGACCATGGGGCCCCGGGGCACCCTCGCGGCGGCGGCGGTGGCCGTCGGCGTCAGCGTGACCACCGCCACCCACAACCATGCCTGGGGCGGCCAGCAGGTCTACACGAACTTCCTCGCCCTGTTCCTGGTCACGGTGGCGAGCGTCATGACGAGCGGCGCAGCGCGGACACGCCGCGAGACCGAGCTCAACCAGGTCCGCCGGATCGCCGTGGCGGCCCAGGAGGCCCTGCTGCGGCCGGTACCGGACCGGCTGGGTCCCGTACGGGCGGCCAGCATGTACCTGGCGGCCGAGGCGGGCGCGCAGATCGGCGGGGACCTGTACGACGTGGTCCAGACCCGCTTCGGGGTCCGGATGATCGTCGGGGACGTCCGGGGCAAGGGGCTGCCCGCCGTACGGGCCGCCGCGGTCGTGCTGGGCGCGTTCCGGGAGTCCGTCCACTACGAGGACGACCTGGTGGAGGTCGTCAACCACTGCGGAGCGGCCCTGCGGCGGGACGCCGCCGTCGCGGGCGTGAGCGAGCACGCCTCCGACGGCGAGGACGCCGGCCTGGAGGGCTTCGTCACCGCGATCGTGGCCCAGATCCCGGACGGCCCGCACGTCGAGGTGATCAACCGCGGCCACCCGCCGCCGCTGCTCCTGCGGAACGGCACGGTCCGGCTCTTGCTGCCCACCCTCCCCCTGCCGCCGCTCGGCCTCGAGGAATTCATCAGCGGACCTCCAGGGCGGACGGACAGCTATGCGTTCGCACCGGGGGACCGGCTGCTGTTGTGCACCGACGGCGTCATCGAGGCCCGCGACCGGAACAACAACTTCTTCGACCTTCCCGAGGCCATGGTCACCATGCGCGACCACACGCGGCCGGCGTTCCTGGAGGGCCTGCACCAGGCCCTGCTCCGCCACACGGAGAGTCGCCTCGCGGACGACGTGGCGGTCATCCTCGTCGACCGTCGAGAAGACGAGGGCCGGCCGCCGGCCACCGGCCCGAAGGACCCGGCGTAGGGTCGGCGCGGACCGCTCGGGCCCGAGCGGTCCGCCCCTTTCCACATCGCCGTTCTGGCCGCAAATCCGGGTGCGCCGCCGGTCAGAGTCGCGTTATGGTCGGCCGCATGAACGTCACCGGCCCCAGCACCACCGCGACCGCGCGAGCGACCAGCTCGCCGGTTGCCGCCGCCTGACCTTCCTCTCTCCCCGGCGACCGGACAACGGTCCGTCGGTAGTGCCGTGGCCTCAGCCCCGGCCGGACGATCGAACGGTCCGTTCTCCGGTGCCTTCCCCGCTGTGACGCGAAGGACGCACCCCATGCACACGGAACACCTCGTCAAGACGTTCGTCGAGTACTTCGAAGAGCGCGACCACCGTCGCATCGTCGGCTCGACGCTGCTCCCGCCACCCGGCGACCCCGTGCTCTTCACCACCTCCGGCATGCACCCGCTCACCCCGTACCTGGAGGGCCGCCCCCATCCGCTGGGGAAGCGGCTGGTCAACGTGCAGCGCTGTCTGCGCACCACGGACCTGGAGGAGGTCGGCGACGCCACCCACCTGAC
The DNA here is from genome assembly GCF_033794505.1 of Streptomyces sp. MB09-01. Taxonomy (NCBI): domain Bacteria; kingdom Bacillati; phylum Actinomycetota; class Actinomycetes; order Kitasatosporales; family Streptomycetaceae; genus Streptomyces; species Streptomyces sp. MB09-01. The sequence goes on from NZ_JARAYQ010000029.1 coordinate 37,493, forward strand.
GGTCTTCGAGATGCTCGGCACCTGGTCCCTGGGCGACTACGAAGGCCCACTCAGCCTCGACTGGGGATACGGCCTGCTCACCGAGGGTCTGGGGGTCGATCCCGGGCTGCTGCACGCCACCGTCTTCGCCGGCGACGGCCAGACCGGGCCGGACACCGCCTCACTCAGGCTGTGGCAGGACCGCGGCGTCCCCGTCGAGCTCACCGTGGAGGACAACTGGTGGTCCAACGGACCCGTCGGACCGTGCGGTCCCGACTCGGAGATCTTCCTGTGGAGCGGTGACGGCCCACCCGAATCGACGCCCACCCGCGACGACCGGTGGGTGGAGGTGTGGAACCACGTCACCATGAGCCACCGCCGGCTCGACGACGGTTCCCTCGTGCCCCTTCCCCAGCGCAACGTCGACACCGGACTGGGCCTGGAGCGGCTGGCCTCACTGCTCCAGGGCAAGTCGTCCGTGTTCGAGTGCGACGTCTTCGACCCCTGGCGCCGCCTCGTGCCGAGCCTCTGGCTCCTGGACCGGCCGTCGCTGCGGCTGGTCTGCGACCACCTGCGCTCGGCCATCGTCGTACTCGGCGACGGCGTGCGCCCGGCCAACACCGGACAGGGCTACGTACTGCGACGCCTCCTGCGGCGGGTGCTCACCGTGCTGTGGCGGGAGGACCCCTCGCGCAGCGTCGGCGACCTGCCGGACGAAGTGGTCCAGCACACCCTGGACCACTTCCGGCTGGAGATGCGCCCGGGAGACGTGCTCCGGACGCTGCTGGAGGAGGAACGCCGGTTCCGCCGGCTCCTGGAGCGCGGCCGGAACGTGCTCGCCAGGCCCCGGTTCCAAGGCCCGCTGAGCGGGGAGGACTTCCATTACCTCCACGACACCCACGGCCTGCCGCGCGAGCTGGTCACGAGCCTGCGGCAAGAGTGAGGCGACGGGGTGCGCACGAGCTCGGCCGTGCTCCTCCCCCGGAAGCCGGCCGAGCCGTGCGCGCACCGCTACGGGCTTTCCCGGACAGCCGACCGGCTGAGCACGCCGCACGTCCGGGTCTGCGGTCACAGGCTCGCGAGGAGGTCGTCGAGGGGAGCCGGCACCTGGTCGAGGTCCAGGGCCTCGGCCAGGAGGCGCCCGTAACGGATCTTGCGGCCCTTCTTCGTCCCGAGGAAGCGCCGCAACTGCTCCTGCCGGGACCGGCCGTGCTGTGCGGGCTGGCGCACGAAGGTCTGCCAGGCGCGGAGGTCGCCCTCGGTCTCGACGACCTCCTCGACCCTCGGCGTGCCCAGCGCGCGGATGAGCTCGTCCTCCAGGTCCGCCACGCACACGAAGATGCCCCGGCGCGGCGCCCGTGCCCTGGTCAGGCCGCGGTCGAAGAAGCCCTGCTCGCCCGCGTCGCACAGTCCTGCCAGGCGCAGGCCGAGGCCCGGCGGCCCGAGGAGGCCGGCGTACCGCGCGACGCTCATCGCCCCGCCCATCTGCACGACGCACACCCCCTCGGCGGCGAGGTCGCGGCCACGCCGCTCGGCCAGCGTCTCAACGGCCGCGAGGTCACTCGGGCCTTCCAGCAGAACCGCGGTCCGCACCCCCAGTCGTACGGCCAGATCACTCGCCGGCCCGCCGGAGCCGCCCCCCGCCCAGCCGCTGACCTCGTCCCGGAACATGCGCATGTCCACCATGGAGCGAGTCTCCTACCCCGACCGACGGCACGGTACGGAATATCCGTCGTCGGGAGCGCGGAGGCCCGGACTCCCGCACAGGCCCGTGGTAGGGACTCGGATGTCGGCTGCGGGGGTACCGGCCGACCGTGCGAAACGATGGAATGGCCGCATGACTGCACCCGAGATCGACGAAGAACCCCCCGAGCACGGGCGTTCCGCGCGCTACCTGGAGGTCCTGGACGCCGTCCCGGAGAGCGTGCTGGAGGCGGACGAGGCCGCCCTGGTGGCCGAGGTCCTCCGCGACGCGTGCGTGTCGATGGCGGAGTCCGCGGTGAACCGCCACCTGGAGCGCCGGGCGGCTCACTTGCTGACCGGCCCCGGATTCCCCTCCTGGGCCGCGATGATGGCCGCGATCATCGGGGACCGGCCCTTCCTGACCCGCCGCTTGCGTGAGTGGACCCTCCTGCGGACGATCGCACTCGGCGAACCGTGGGCGGCCGAGGAGCTCACCGGCGCATCCGACTGGTTCCAGCGCACCGCATCGGCCGCGCAGGTCGTCACCGCGCCCGCTGCCCTCACCCTGCTCGCCGAGCACGGACGCACCCGTCGCGTCCGCAACGCGGCGAGCCGCCGTATTCAGTGACCGAGGCAGTGTTCGCGCTGACGCGGTCCCCGGGGCCGGCCGGGGGAGGGAGGTCACAGACCGGGACCCTTATGAACCGCTTGCTCCGTATGTCACTCTGGCCGCTGAACCGGGTCACACACCTGCCGCATGGCCCGGACGACCGACCGACACGGAAAACGCCCATGTCCTTGCCGTTCCCGTCCCGTGCCGTGCCCGCCGTACTCGCCGGAGCCGTGGCCGCCCTGCTGGCGGCGTGCGCCCCCTCGGCTGCCGCCGGTGCCGCAGCCCGCCCGCAGGCGACCGCCGCAGTCCCCGCTCCGGCCCCGGCTGCCCCGTCCGCCGCTGAACCGTCTCCCACAGCCCCCGCATCCTCCGCGCCGGGGTCCGCGGCCGCCTCGTACGCCGGCGTCCGGACCCAGGCCTCGGTCCTGTCCATACCCTCTGTGGGGATCTCCGGCCTGCGCGTGATGCCGTACGAGGGCACCACCGACGACGTACCGGGCACCCGCATCCAGGACCTCGGCCACGCGGCCAGCCCGTACGGGAAGCTGGGCGGGGTCGGACCCGGTCAGGTGGGCAATTTCCTGATCACCGCGCACCGCCTGTCGGCAGGCGGTCCGCTGCGCGACCTGCCCGCCGTGGACAAGGGCGACACGGTCCTCGTGACCGCCGGTGAGGTGGAGTACACCTACGAGATCGTCGCGACCCGCAAGACGTCGTTCCGGTCGGAGCGTTCGCTCGGCGAGCAGCGCGCGGCCGTGCCCGGGGCGCCCGGCGCGACCCCCACCCAGGCCATGATCACGATCTCGACCTGCGCCACGCCGGAGGACCACGCCGAGGGCAACTTCTGGAGCGACGCCCAGGGCAACCCCGAGCACCGCATCGACAAGATTGGCGTGCTGCGCAAGACCTCCGCGGCCCGCTGACGCACCTGGCCCGGACGGGACGGGACCGGGCCGGGCCGGGCCGGCAGCAAGATCTCGCACCGACGGGTAATTCCAGCCAAATCCCGGCATAGCGATGACATGCTCCTGACAGTTGAAGATGGCTGTGGGACTCTCCGGGCACGCACTCCGCACCCTCTGAGAGGCCCAGCGCCTCGCCCACCCCCACCAGTACGTGGCATGGAGGAGCGAATCATGAGGCACATCACGCCCATCAGGCACAGCAGCCGCATCGCACGCATCGCCGGGATCGCGACGCTGGTCGTCGCGGCAGCCTTCACCAGTACCGGAACCGCCCTCGCGCACGGCACCGGAGCCGCGGCCGCCGACCAGAAGGTCGACGGCGTGATCGTGGTCGCCGGCAACAGCTGCAGCTGGACCAACGCGAGCACGAGCGCCGCTGCCCCGGCCGCGCTCACCGTCGACCGCACCACGATCAACGCGCCGGGAGGCAATCTGGCCTGCGGCGGCGGCATCGCCGCCAGCCTCAACAACAACCCCGCCTTCACCTTCGACGACGCCGCCGGAACGGCGCGGACCGATCTGATCGACATCACCGGCAGGCAGAGCTTCATCTCCTGCCGTTACAAGGCGACGAACATCGTGTGGGACCGCGACGGGACGAGCCGGAAGTACGTCAACCGGGCCTTCACCGCCGCCAAGACCTCGGGCAGCTTCCTGTGTCCGGGATCGGTGACCACCCCGACCGGGGACGCGTCCATGCTCTTCCGCTGAGCCGGTCCTTGCGGCGGGGCCCCGGCCCCGGGCCCCCGCCGCAAGATCCCGCCGGGAACGGCCGATCATCGGAGCGGCTACTCACGTGGACCTGAGTAGCCCCCCCGATGTCCGCAGGACGTCTTGCGCCTACCTTCGCACCATGAGTTCCGTTCAGCCCGTCACCAGCACGGTCCCGCCCCGCTCGCATGCACGCCGCCTCGTCCGTACGGCGCTGCTGCTCTGCGGCGTCACACTCCTCACGGCCGTGTCCTGGGGCGGCTACCGCCTGTGGAACGGCGCACCGTACCCGGAGGTCGACCCGAACGTGGTCGGCACTCGGCTCCGCGAGGAAGCCGAGCGCGTACACGAGGACCTGGCTCTGCCCGGGCCGGCTGCCGAGGGGCCGTACCGAGTGGAAACGGGTGCCTGCTACTACCGCGGACTGCGGGGCTTCGCCCACATCGACAGGTCCCGCCGGGACGTGTACAGCTTCGATCTCGACACACGCACCACCGGCGTTCCGCAGGCCACCGCCCGCACCGGTGAGGAACGCGTCCGCAGCCGGCTGTCACAGCAGGGCTGGAAGCTCATCAGCGAGAACATCTCCGACATGGGATTCCGTTTCGAGGACCCGGACACCGGCGACATGGTCGACGTCAACTGGTACGAGCCCACGGGGACGCTCGCCGTCAGCGTCTTCTCGCAGTGCGGGAAGGTCCCCGACGGCTTCGCCGGGTGAGCGTCGACCTCAAGTGCCGGGCGGCGCCCGCGACTCGACGGGTCAGCGAAAGGCGTCGATGTTCTCGCTCAGCCAGTCGTCGTAGGTGCGCGGTGGGCGGCCGGTGATGTCCTGCACGGACGGCCGCTGGTCGCGCGTCCACTGAAGGAGTTCGGCGCATCGGGCGCCGTACTCTTCGAGGGCGTAGAGCGTCACCTCGATCGCACCATCCGGCCAGCCGAGACGCTGCCAGATCGCCCGGCTCCCGTCCGGCGACAGATCGACCGTACCGATGTCGCGGCCGAGAGCGGCGGCGATGCCGCGTATCCGTGCACGTGTGCTCAGCGGGGGGCCCACGGCCTCGATGACCGTCCCGGTGTAGTCGTCGCAGATCAGGGCAGCGGTCGCCACGGCGGCGAGGTCTTCCTCGTGGATGAAGGGGTAGTGGCCCCGGTCGAGGAAAGCCTCCCGGACCACCCCTTCGGCGCGCACGGTGTCGGGCCAGTCCGACCCCGTCGCCGGGTAGGTCCCCTCGATGACGGCACCCATCACGGCCGACGGCCGGATGTGCGTCCAGGCGATGCCCGACTGCTCGACCGCCTTCTCGACGGCCAGCCAGAACCAGGTCTCCGGCGGATTCGCCTCCTCGTACTCCGGCCCGTGAGACGACAGCAGGACGATCCTCCTGACGGCGGCTTCCCGCGCCAGGGCGAGGGCGTCCCGGACCGTGGAGGGATGGGCGCCGGCGAGGAACACGGCCTCCACGCCGTCGAAGGCTCGGCGAGAATCCAGCGGCCGGGTGATGGAGCCTTCGACGACTTCGACCGCGTCGGGCCAGCCGCCGCACTGGTCCGGCTCGGCGATCACCCGCACACGCCTGCCCAGGGTGAGCAGTTGCCGCGCCATGCGCCGGCCGACGATCCCGGTCGGGCTGTTGCCCTCGTCCCGGCGCGGGCTGACGACGGTCAGGAGGTGGACGCCTTCGGTGGGCGCCGCCTCCTCGTTCTGCTCGATTCCTTCCACGACAAGTCCTTTCCGTGGAGTGACTTCTGGCCTTCGGCTGGGCTCCGCCGACGGGCCTTGCTGTGTCCTATCTGTGGTGTGCGCTGTGTCAAGCCCCGAAATCTCGCGGCATGACGTGGCCGGGGCGAGGGGGCTTACTCAGGAGACGGACGTACGCGCAGTGCGTGGTCCCTATCGATGTCGCCGGCGGGGAGCGTTTCCCGTCCGGAGCGCTTCCCGTTCTTCCCCTTGCGCGCGGCAGCGGTACTCCAGGTTTCACCTCCGGGATGTGGAGGCGTTGACGGTTCGGAAGGAGTGAGCGCATGCGAGCCACCATTGTTCACCCGCTGCCCTGTGTCGGGGGGCGATTCTCGTGAGTTCCCTGCCTCCTTCTTCCGAGCGTCCCACCGGCCCTCCCCGCGGCCCTTTGTCGGGCCAGGGCGAGCATGCACCGCCTCCGCCGCCACCGCCTCCGGCAGTGGATTCGCCACCGGGGCCGCCGTCGGGCCCTCTGCCCGCGTCGTCCGCCGGTTCGTCGCTTCCGCCGACGGGCGGTGGGCGGGCTCGCAGGTGGCGGTCGCGCAGGGCCGTGCTGAGCGTGGGTACGGCGGTGGCCGTGGTCTCGGCGGTGGTCCTCAGCTTCACCGTGCTGGGCGGGAACACCGCGGCGGGCGGCGAGGTCTTCCTCCAGGCCGCTCCGGAGGCCGGGCCGGATCCGTTCACTCCTTCGACGGCCACACAGGCCGAGAGCGTCGCCCAGGTCACGCCCATGACCGGCAGCGGGAAGGTGAAGGACGGCACGAACGTCACGAACGCCACGAGGGCTGCGCGCACGCTCGAGGTCGACGGTGGGTATCCGGGGCTGTACGGGGGCACGCGGAACGTCGTGAGCTGTGACGTGGAGAAGCAGATCCGCTTCCTCACGCAGCACTCGGACAAGGGCCGGGCGTTCGCCGTCTCGCTGGGTATCCGGCAGCCCGAGATTCCCTCCTACCTGCGGTCGCTGACGCCCGTCCGGCTGGGCTGGGACACCCGGGTCACCAACCACGGGTACCGGAACAACGCACCCACCAGCTATCAGGCGGTCCTGCAGGCCGGCACCCCTGTTCTGGTCGACGGCCGCGGCGTGCCCCGGGTCCGCTGCGCCTGCGGCAACCCCTTGAGCCCGCCGGTGGCGGTCAAGGGCAGGCAGACGTACAGCGGGCAGAAGTGGTCCTCGTTCCGGTCTTCCGGGCTCGTCGCGGTCAAGCCCGCAGCGAAGCCGGTGAAGACCGTCACGGTTTTCGACCAGGGCAGCAAGGGATGGTACGAGCGCCCGAGCGGAGCGGCGGAGGGCAAGCACGACCGCGAGGTCCCGCCCCCGCAGGGCCAGACACCCGGATCGGCCTACCCGGTCCTGCCGGCGGCCCACACGGGATCAGTGCAGACGCCCCCGGACACGGACACGGGCAAGCTCCCCGGAACCGCACCCGGCAACGTCCCGGGCCGGAATCCGGGGACCGTCCCGGGCAACATCCCGGGCCAGGCCCCCGGCAAAGCACCGCTCCAGGACCCGGGCCAGAATCCGGGCCAGAATCCGGGCCAGGACCCAGGCCAGGACCCGGGCCAGAACCCGGATGTGGACCCGGGTGAGGACGCGGGGCAGGTCCCGGGCCGGGAGCCCGGAAAGGTTCCGCCTCAGGAGTCGGAACAGGCCCCGGGAGTACCCGGCAAGGAGCCTGGCCAGGAGCCCGGCAAGGCGCCCGGCCAGGGTGCCGTGAAGGAGCGAGGCCAGGAGCCGGACAAGACCGGGAAGGAGCCGGGCAAGGACTCCGGGAACGTGCCGGGTCAGGCCCCGGGTGAGGAGTCCCGCCCGGGGGAGGCGCCGGGTCAGGAGTCGGACAAGGGCCCGGGCAAGGAGTCGGGGAAGGACTCGGGGGAGGAGCCAGGTCAGGAAACCGGCCGGAAGGCGAAGCAGGAGTCGGGCCGGGACCCTGCCGAAACGCCCGGCCAGGGCACAGGCAAGGAGCCGGTTCAGGACCCGGACAAGGCTCCTGGAAGGGAACCGGACGAGGGCTCGGGCAAGGGCTCGGGAAAGATGCCGGGTCAGGACTCGGGCAAGGAGCCGAGCAAGGACGCGGACAAGCTGCCGGGTGACGAGTCCGGCCGGGAACCGGGGAAGGAGCGGGGTCAGGAGCCCGGCAAGGACAGGGACAAGGGGCCGGAGAAGGAGTCGGACAAGAGCCCGGGCGAGGAGTCGGGGAAGGAGCCGGGCCGACACCCGGGTCAGGAGTCCGGCAAAGAGCCGGGCAAGGCTCCCGGGAAGGAGCCGGGCCACGACCCGGACATGACCCCCGGCAAGGTGCCGGGCAAGGAGTCCGGCCAGGATCCGGGCAAGACCCCGGACGAGGGCAGCGGCGAGGGGCCGGGGAACGCGCCCGGGAACGAGTCGGGCAAGCCCTCGGGCCAGGAGTCCGGCAGCGGCCCCGGCCCAGGGAGGGTGCCGAGCCAGGAGTCGGGCAAGGTCCCCGGTCAGGAGTCCGGGAGGGTGCCGGGCCAGGACGCCGGGAAGCCGGGCAAGGAGTCCGGCCAGGATCCGGGCAAGGCCCCGGGCAGCGGTGGCAGCCAGGAGCCGGGCAAGGCCCCGGGCAACGGTGGCAGCCAGGAGCCGGGGAAGGCGCCCGGGAACGAGTCGGGCAAGGACGCGAGTCAGGATTCCGGCGGGAAAGTGCCAGGCCAGGATTCCGGCGAAAGGGTGCGAGGCCAGGATTCCGGCGGGAAGGTGCCAGGTCAGGAGTCCGGCAACGGCCCAGGGACGGTGCCAGGCCCGGAAACGGGTCAGGGTCAGGCCGGGTGATCCGGTGGGCCACGTGCCCGGGCGTTGATCCTCCGGTTGAGCCACCGCGGGCCGTGCCTGCGGTGGCTGCAGCCGGTTCGTCCCGCGCACCGGGCCCCCTGATCCGTACAGCGTTCGTCGGGCCGATCGTCGTGATGGCGGGAGTGCGTCGCCTCCGTTCAAGCGGGCGGCGTGGGGCAGGGTTTGGCCGGAACGGGCCGTCCGGGAGAATGGACACCATGGCGCAGGTGCGGGAGTGGACGTACGACGGCACGGAGCTGGCCTGGCTCCAGGAGCGGCTCGGCCGGCCCGTTACCGGCCCCGGGCACGTCGTGTCCGAGCTGGTGCCGAGCGGGTTCGAGGCGTACCTGCGCGTCTTCCACCGTTTCGAGGCCACGGACGGGTCGGGCCGTACCCGGAAGTGGCGGACGTGGGCCGAGGCAGCAGGGATCGATTTCCACCCCGAGTTGTCCCACCTGTCACTCCCCGACCGGCACGGCGCCGGGGGCGAACCGGTGTGGACGACCGAAGCAGGGGACCTCGACGGCCGGAGCCGAGGCGCGCTGGCACGTTGTCTCGCCGACGTGACGGGCGATCAGGACGTCTGCTTCGCCTACGACCTGGCGGCGCTCTGCTGGGGTGAGGCAGAACCACTCGTTCGCCGTGCCTCCATGGCCGGTCTGGAAGCCGTACGGGAAGAAGCCGCGGACAGGGTGGGTTCGGCCGGCCCGGAATTCTGGTGGCCGCGGGACCGCAGCTGGGTGGTCACCACTGACTACGACCTGCTGTCCACCTACGTCGGCTGCTCGCAGGAGACCGCTGAGCGGATCCTGGGCGAAGACGAGCTCGAAGCCCTGCCGGTCACCCCGCAGACACGCGTCGACTGGTACGCAGACCGCCCGCAACACCGGGGATAACACCGCGTAGGGGCCGCCGCACAGGTCGCCGAGCTGAAGGAGGCGGCGGCCTCCGTCCGGGTGGTCGATCAGCGCAGCGATTCCTTCGGGGGGCGCTCGCGCAGGGCTCCGTACGCGATGAAGTAGGCCGGGACCCGGTTCAGCCACCGCGACTCGGTGACGAGCTCCGTCAGCCGCTTGGCCCGTCGGGGATCGCCGAACGCGGTGCGGCCGGCCAGCAGCGGGCCGATGACCTGGGTGTGGGCCAGGCTCTGGAGGCCTTGGGTCGCCACCGTGGTGGGCCAGCGGCGGTGTTGGACGCGGCGCACGTCGCGCAGTCCCACGGTGCCCTCGCGCAGCGGCCGGACGAGGTAGCGGGCCGCGGCCACCGCGTCCTGCACGGCGAGGTTGATGCCGATGCCGCCGACGGGCGACATCGCGTGGGCGGCGTCGCCGATGCACAGCAGTCCGGGGCGGTGCCAGCGGCGCAGGCGGTCGAGCCGCACGTCGAGCAGTTTCACCTCGTCCCAGGAGGTGACGGCGTGGCTCCGGTCGGCCAGCCACGGGACGGCGGCCGTGAAGCGGGCCATGAAGCGCTCCAAGCCCTCGGCGCGGCGCTCGGCGTCGGTTCCCTTGGGGATGAGCGCGGCGCACTGCCAGTAGTCGCCGCGGTCGATGAGTGCGGTGAAGAACCGGTCGCCCAGGCCGCCCACGAGTCCGCTGGGGTCGTCCTCGTGGCGCGGCAGGCGGAACCACCAGGCGTCCATGGGGCACGGGAAGTCTTCCAGGCCGAGCTCGGGCAGGTCCCTGGCCAGGGAGCCACGGCCGTCGCAGGCCACGGTCAGGGTGGCCCTGAGTTCGCCGGTGCTGCCGTCCGCGGTGCGGTAGCGGACGCCGGTGACGCGTCCGCGCTCGGTGAGGAACGACGTCGCCTCGGTGTCCATGCGCAGGCGGAACGAGGGTTCGCGGGCCGCTTCGTCGGCGAGGAGGTCGAGCAGGTCCCACTGGGGCACCATCGCGATGTAGTTGTACTTTCCGCGCAGCGCCCCGATGTTCCCGATCGTGACCAGGGACCGGTCCGGCCCCAGGGGCAGCTGCACCGTGGTCACGCGGCGCTGCGGCAGTTGGGCGAACCGTTCGGCGAGGCCGATGTCGTCGAGCAGCGCAAGGGTGGAGGGGTGCACGGTGTCGCCGCGGAAGTCGCGCAGGAAGTCGCCGTGTTTCTCCAGCACCGTCACCTCCACACCGGCCCGGGCCAGCAGCAGCGCCAGCACCATTCCGGCCGGCCCGCCTCCCACCACGCAGCACGTCGTGCGCTCCACGGCAACCACTCCCTTCGCGGGGATCGGGTGAGCCCCAGGGGAGGTATACCGCACGGGGGGCGGCGGGGCCGGTAGCGGCGACGCCGACCTGACCTGTCTTCAGCAGGCCCTTGTTCCACGCTACTTGCGGGCGGCCGAGGTCAGGCTCGGCGAGATCGCCTGGCGGGGGACTTCAAGACGGGCGCGGCGTCACTGCGGCGCCGTGGTCCGCGCCGCTCCGGACCGGTCGGCCCACTGGTAGGGGCTGTGCATCGTCAGGAAGCGTATGTCGAGGTCGGACTCCAGGTAGTCCATGCGCTGCTCCCAGAAGGCCTGCATGTGGGGGAGGGCGAGGTGGGCGTCGAGATCGGCCTGGGAGCGCCAGGCCTCGTAGAAGACGAAGACGCCGGGGTCATCGCGATCTTCGTGGAAGTGGTACTCCAGGCAGCCGGCCTCCTGCCGGGTCGGCTCGACGAACGAGAGCAGGAGCCGCTTCAGCTCCTCGGCGCGTTCGGGCTTGGGGCGTGCGGTGCCGACGAGTGCGAATGGCTGGGGCATGCAGGGTTCTCCCCCCGATAGGTACAATGAAACTCGTACCTGCCGGACGCTATCGAACTCGTAGGTACGATGCAATCCATACCTGAAGGGAGGTGTCCCGCATGCCCGACGGTGAAGGCCACCCGGACGTCGAGGAGATCGAACTCGGCCCCGTGCTCTCCGCGCTGGCAGATCCGTTGCGCCGCCGAGTGGTGCGCGAGCTGGCGGCCGACCCCGACGGCGCGGCACGGACGTGCAGCTCCTTCGGGCTGCCGGTCTCCAAGGCGACCGTCACGCACCACTTCCGCGCGCTCCGCGAGGCCGGGCTCATCCGTCAGGTCGACCGGGGCAACAGCCGGATGGCCAGCTTGCGCCGGGCCGACATCGAGCAGCGGTTTCCCGGGCTGCTGGGCATCGTGGCGGCCGAGCCGGGGGAGTGAGTCCAGGCGCGCCGTCAGGCGTCGGCGGACAGGCGCGGCGCGGGTGTGCGGACGTGCCTGGGTCCCGAACCCCCCACGGGTTCGGGACCCAGGCACGCCCGTGCGGCCAGGTCACCGCTTGAAGATGTCCTTGATCTTCTCCTTGGCCTGGCGGGCATCGCCCTTCGCCCGCTGGGCGCGGCCTTCGGCGGTCAGTCGCTCATTGCCCACCAAGCGGCCGGCCGCCTCCTTGAGCTTGCCCTTGGCCTGCTCGGACTTGGCCCGGCCCTTCTCGTCCCTCGACACAGCTGATCACTCCCTGTGGGTGCGGGAAATGCCTTGCCCTCCACGTCTGACCCCGATCGCGCCGCGCAAACGTGGGCGGCGAGACCCGGCAGGGCAACCGGTCAGGCGGGCGGGACGCCGAACGGCATGCCGGAGAGGTAGTGCGAGCCCAGCGCCTCGCGATGGTCCGCGTTTCCGAGGTGCTCGTCCCGACGGAATTCCGGAGCGGCCTTGATCTGCTCCTTCGTACGGTCCACGTAGACCTTCTCCGCCGCGTGGTCGATGCGGGTCACCAGCCCGGCCGGCAGCAGGACCTCCTTGCCGAGGATCCACACGCCGGTGTCGACGACCAGATAGGCGTCGGTCACCTCGTCGGAGTGCTTGTCGACCTTGCCGATGCTGCCGTCGACCGCCTCGACCCCGTAGCCGGTGAGGTCGGCCGCCAGGTAGTCGACGCCGGCGCGGTAGGCCCACACGTTCTCCGTCATGCAAAACAACTCCTTCGATCGCAACCGTGGCCCCTCCATCCCCTTGGGGGACGCAGGAACCTCCGTCGACGGCGCGCCTGCCCGGCCACCCCGGTTCCACTCCCGTGCGGTGCAAGGCCGCCGGCCCGCTCCGGGAAAAAGGTGCGCTGTGACCGTTTGAGCCGACGGGGACCGGCCATAAGCGTGGTCACGGGAGTCCGCGACGGTGAGCGGCGCGGAGTTCCGAGCGGACCCGAGCCGCGTGGTGGCATCCCCCCGCCATCACGCGGCCGGGGCTCGTCCGCAACCAGTGCGCCGTGCCGCCGGATCCCGTTCCTGCTCTCCCTCGAGGCCACGAGGTCAGCGCCTGCGTCCCCGCCCACCGCGAGGGGCCGTCCGTCAGGACGCCGGCAGGTGAGCC
>NZ_JARAYQ010000002.1:0-104228 GCF_033794505.1 Streptomyces sp. MB09-01
GTCCGGCACGGGAGGCGGGGCGGGTCCCGTGCCGGACGCTCCTCGACCCGTCGGCGCGTCCGTCCTGCGCAGGCAGGGCAGCCGGCGCCGAGGGCGCGTCCGTCCAGACCGTGGCCGGGCCCTCGTACGGCCGGCCCTCGTACGACCGGCCCTCGTACGACCGGCCGTCGTCGGTCGGGCACCTGCCCGGCGGGACCACGACCTCCCGCTCGACCGCGCCCTTCGCCATCATCGGAGCCACCATCAGGCGGTCGCCCGGTACGCCGGCCGGCCGCCGGGACCTGCCCGGTGACCACCGTCCCCCCGTCCGCCGCGTGACCCTCGCACCGCGGGGCGTCGCCGTCCCCGGCAGCGGCGGCAGCTGAGCGAACCACCGCGTCACCGCTCCACCGCTCCACCACGCCCGCCCCACCCCCAGGCCCCTCGGAGGACACTGTGAGAAGAGCCCTCTTACCGGCGGTGCTCGCCGCGGCGCTCGCGCTCGGCGCGCTCGGCGCCCGCCCGACCACAGCGTCCCCGACGAACGTGACGAACGCGGCTCCCACGGCTTCGGCCGCGTTGGCCGACTCCTGGACCGCGCCCCTCAGCACCCGCGGCCGCTACGTCGTCGACGCGGGCGGCAACCGCTTCAACCTCAAGTCCGCGAACTGGCACGGAGCCCAGGGATCGTGGAGCGGCTCGGGCGACATCAACGACCCGGCCAGCCATCACGACGGCGAGAAGGCCGACCAGATGCCGCTCGGCCTGGACCGGGCGCCGATCCCGCGGATCCTCGCCGGATTCCACGAACTCGGCATCAACAGCATCCGGCTGCCGTTCTCGAACGAGATGCTGCACGACCAGCGCCCGGTCCCCGACGCCTCGGTCGCCGCCAACCCGGGTCTGCGCGGCAAGACCCCGCTCCAGGTCTTCGACGCCGTCATCGCGGCCACGACGGCCGAGGGCTTCGCGGTGATCCTCAACAACCACACCATCACCTCACGCTTCTGCTGCGGCCTGGACGGCAACGAGCGCTGGAACACCAGTCAGTCCACGGCGCAGTGGGAGAACGACTGGATCGCCCTCGCCCGACGCTACAAGGACGACGAGCGCGTCGTCGGCGCCGACCTCTACAACGAGGTCCGCCGCACCGTCACCGACGACGCCAACTGGAACTGGGGCGACGACCACGACTGATGGGCCGCGTCCCAGCACCTCGGGGAGCGGGCTCCTGCGCCGGACGTGCGCATCCGCCGGGTGTGCGGAGCCGCGTCCGGTGTTGCTCCGGGTTCCCGGTCCCGCCGCACCCTACGGTGGGTTGCGTGACGGACCACGGGGCGGGCGCACCGGGCACGGAGACGGCCGCGGCCCAGCTCAAGGAGCGGCTCTACGCGACGATCACCATGATCTCCGTGGTCATCGGACTCGCCGGCAGCAGCCACGTGACCGCCCTCGGAGCCGCGGCGACGATCGGGACCGCGTCGGTCGGCCTGTGGCTGGCCGCGCTGGTCGCCGACCAGCAGGCCCATCGCGTGACGCACGGCGCCCTCGCCCGGGGACGGGAACTGCGGGCGATGCTCTTCGTCAGCAGCCCGCTGCTGCTGTCCGCGGTGGGTCCGCTCGTGCTGGTCGGCGTCTCGGCGCTGGGCATGATGGGCCTGGACACGGCGCTGCTCACGGCGGCCGGGATCAACGTCGCCACCCTGTTCGCGTGGGGGTGCTACGGAGGCATCCGGATGGGCGGAGGGGCGCCCTTCGCGCTGCTCGCAGGCGTGCTCGACGCGGCGATCGGGACGGCGGTCGCGCTGGTCAAGGTTGTCGCCGGCCACTGACGTCACCGTGCTGCGCCGGGACGTCACCGTGCTGCGCCGGGACGTCACCGTGGTGCGCCGGCCGGGAAGGCGTCTTCGACTGCGGGAAGTGGTGGCGCCCGGCGGTCGACACGAGGCGCACGGCGCGCAGGGCCTGCAGATCCTCCAGGGGGTTGCCGTCGACGACGAGGAGGTCGGCGCGGTAGCCCGGGGCGAGCAGGCCGGTGTCGTCCGCCACGCCCAGGGCCTGCGCGGTCTCCGTCGTGGCGAGGTCGACGATCTCCGTCGGGGTGAAACCGATGTGCTCGAAGAACTCCAGGCTGGAGACGAAGTCGTCGAAGACGGCCCGGGACACGCCCGCGTCGGTGCCGGCGATGAACCGTACGCCCTGCCCGCGCATCCAGCGCAGCCGCTCGAACATCTCCTCGGCGCGCTCCGCACCGAAGCGCCGGGCGAAGCCCCGCCAGTCGGGGCTGGCCGCCGGGCAGACCCGGATGCCCCGGGCCGCGATGGCGGCGACGAGTTCCTCCCGTACGTCGAAGCCGCTGCGCCCCATCCACGTGCAGTGCTCGATCGTGGCCACGCCCGCGGCGACGGCCGCGGCGATCCCCGCGGTGCCGTGCGCGTGGGCCGCGACCGGCAGCCCGGCCCGGCGCGCCTCCGCCACCACGAGGCTGAGCTCTTCGGGGGTGAACTGCGCCTGCCAGCTGGGGGGTCCGTCCTTGGTGAGGCCGCCGCCGGTGGCCATCACCTTGATGAGGTCGGCGCCGAGCTCCGCGTTGCGCCGGACGGCTGCCCGGATGCCGTCGGCCCCGTGGACTTCGCCGCCGAGGAACCAGCAGTGTCCTCCGTGCCCGGTCAAGGGCGTGCCGGCGGACAGGATGCGCGGGCCGGGCCGCCGTCCGTCGGAGATCTCGTCGCGCAGCCGCACGGCCAGTCCGCCTCGGTCGCCGAGATCGCGCACCGTGGTGACGCCCGAGCCCAGCAGCTGCAGCGCCCTGTCGGCCATGCCCGGGACCAGGGCCGCGTCTTCCGCCTCGCGCAGCGTGGCCACAGGATCCGGCCCCCCGTCGAAGGCCAGGTGGACGTGGGAGTCGATGAGGCCGGGCAGCACGGTGGCACCGGGGAACGCGTAGGCGGGCAGGTCGCGCGGAGCGCGGGCCGTGACGGCCGGCCGCGCGCCGACGGCGGTGATGATCCCGCCCTGGACGAGCAGGGCCCCGTCCGTCACGTGCCGGCCGCGAGGGCCCGTCACGATGCGTGCCGCGGTGATCAGGCAATCCATGGAGGTCTTCCCGTGGTGTGGGCGACGCGTGCGGTGACGCGTGGGCGTGGCAGCGCGCGGCGAAGGCCGCCGGCGCCGGTTACAAGGCGTCGGCGAGCAGGGCCAGCTGGCGCACGTCGTCCTCCAGGCTGTCCCCGTTCGGCAGGGCGATCGGCACGGCCTGCGAGGGCGCGGGTTCTCCGGCCGCGTACGCCGCCAGGGCCGCCCGTAGGTGCCGCGCCGCGGATTCGGTCGCGAGTTCGCCCGTCGAGGGGTGCTCTGCCGCTTCGAGCAGGGCGAGGTGGGGGCTGATCCGTACCAGACCGTCGCGGCACTCGATGACGCGCCGGTAGTAGCGGCGGTGGACGCCCCGGACACTCAGGGCGTCTCGCCACGAGGGGTGTCCGCGGTGCAGTGCGTCCTCGGGGAACACCTCGTTCAGCGCGGTCCACAGCGGTGCCAGCCGCCGGTACACCCGCCGGTGGTGCCACCACAGGCGCAGGCTCACCCACCGCGTCGCCGACGCGGGATAGAGGACTCCGATGACGAAGAGCGGGATGGCGACGTCGAGGAGGAGCTTGGCGCCCAGGATCGCCGCCCCGGGCACGTCTGCGCCGAGCCAGCGCACCAGGGTGAGCACCTCGCGCACGCCCGCCGCCGACACCATCGCCGTCAGTGCCCCGGCGATCAGCCAGAGACCGGTCACCAGCGGTCGGCCCGACATGCGTGCGTAGCGGACGGTCCAGCGCAGCGCGATGGCGAGCGCGTACATCAGGTAGAGGCCCGCGGTCAGGTAGAAGACGGCGACTCCGGCGACCCGCATGTTCGCCGCCGCGTACGTGTGGGCGCGTTCGACCTGGGGCGTGGCCGCCATCGCCGCGGTGATGACGAGGACCGTGATCCCCAGGGGGATCAGCTCCGCGCGGACGCGGGCGCGTCCCGCCCCGCGGTCCGACACCGAGTGGATGAAGAAGCACTTGAGGAAGAAGACGGAGCCGAGCAGGAGGAGGTTCTGGAGCAGTTTGGCGGCGCCCTCGCCGATGAGGGCGTCGACGAACGCGGCCCCGCCCCGCGTGCCCACGGGAAAGGACAGCGCCGCGCACAGGAGGCAGAAGGCGACCGCCTGAACCAGCTTGTCGGAGGGCGAGGCGAAGAGCCGGGCGACGTTCCAGCCGAGGGCCAGGAGAAGGACGGTGCCCAGAAGAGCGGACAGCATGGTCAGAGCCACCCCTGGCGGTCATTGAGCGCGGTGTGGACCCGCTGGGCGGAGCGGTCCGCCGGAGCCCGCGGCGCAACGCGGTCGAGCACGGACGACCATTCGAGGATGATCGTCGCGACGAGCTCGGCCTCGCGTTCGCGCTCCTCGTCGTACGAAGTGCGCCTCAGGGCCTTACCGATGACGTCGGGTGAGATGTCGGGCATCGACTCCGGGAGGAAGAGGGCGTCCGTCACGTCGCTGTCGTGATCGGCCAGGATGTGGCCCACCTCATGGAGGATGATGTGGTCCTGGTGCGCCTTGCTGGTCTCCCGCTGGTAGAAGATGTAGTCGGCCGACCCGCTGGCGATCCACACACCGAACGGGCCCGGCACGGGCAACGGGTGGGGGACGAGCCGGATCGGCCGGCCGCGGAACTCTCCCAGGAGCTCGCACAGGACCTCGACCCGCAGGGGAGGTTCGATTCCCAGGGACTGAAGGGTGCGCTTGCAGCGCTTCCGTAACGCTCGCTCGTCCAAAGGGGTTTCTCCGCTAGCAGATGGTCGACCTGGGCAGCTTTTGCCATCCAACTAGGCCTCAAGGAGGGCAAAACAGAGGGGATCAGGTCAATCTTCCTGCGGTCTCTCCCGCTCCGCCTGTTCCAGCCGGTAAACGACGTCGAGCAGGTCCATCACCTGCTTGCGGTGCTGCTGCGTCAGCTGTCCGGCGCGCATGGCCATCAGTTTCACGTCACTGCCCTGGGAGGCCTCGTGCAGCCGGGCCTGCTCGGCGGCCAGGCGGGCGAGCTGCTCCGTGACGCGGGCCGTGGTCTCGTCCTCGACGAAGTAGGCGGTGGGCACGCCGAAGAACCGGGCCAGGGCCTGGAGGTGTTTGAGGGTCGGGTTGGTCTTCTTGCTCTTGCGCAGCTGCCAGATGTAGCTCTGCGAGATGGGCGTGCCGGCCTCCCGGACGGCGGCGGCCACCTGCTCGTTGCTGAACTCGTGGCCGGGGTCCGGGCGCACGGTGGCGAACAGCTGGTTGAGCTTGTCGGCGAGGCTGAGACCCGACTCTTCAGACATGGCACCTACTTCGCCGCGAGTTCTTGCTTACGCCGGGAACTTCCACTGAGGTGAGACCAGGCAAACCACAGTGTTGCCACACCAGTTGAAGTGGGTCAACCCCTCGGCTACGGTGTCGGGGCACAACGCTGTCGACTGACGTGAATGCGTTGCCTCCACCGCCTTCCACCGGAGTCGATGGAGAAACGGGGCGTCACTGGAGCCGTGCTTCCCGCCGTGACAAGGCCAGGACGTACGGCCTGGGGAGAGGGCACGTACGGATGACATCTGCACCGGACCCGAACATCACCGATCCGAGCGGTTTTCAGGAGGCCGGGGCGCCGTTGTACGCCCGGATCAGGGCGCGGCTGAAGCTGGCGATCGCATCCGGGGAATACGCGCAGGGTGACCACCTGCCCCCGGCCGACGAACTGGCCAGAAAATACGGGGCGAACAAGAACACCATTCTGCGGGCCCTTCGCCTGCTGCGGAGTGAAGGAGTGATCGACTTCGGCCGGGGACGCGGCGCGGTCGTACTCCATTCTGCGCAGCGGGTCGAACTCGCCGATCTGTCGGTACAGCTGAGACAGTTCGTCCGGCTGGCCGACGAATCGGGGATACCGCGCGGGGCCATCATCTCCGCCATTCAGCGGATGCCGCGCGTGCCGGCCGGTGCCCGTGGCGGGTCGGGCAGGAACCGGGAATGGTGCTAAGAGAGCTCATGCGGAGAGTGAAGAAGCCGCCAAGAGAACTAGCCGGGTTTCCGGCGGACAGCCCCTCGCATGCGGCGGTCGGAGCCCGCCACCGGGCGGTTGTTTCCCCAGGTGGGAAGTGCAGGAGTGGTGCCTGGGGAGCCCGAGCCGGTGTGATGTCACAGGGTGTGGTCGGCCCCCTGATTCCTTGATCTGGCGAACGCCGGTGGACGACGATTTCCTCAGATCGCGGGCCGTTCCCACGTCCCGCGGCATCGTTCCCCAAGGAATCAAGGAGAAAGATCATGGCCAAGAAGGTCTACGAGGTTCCGGCCCTGTCCAAGGCCGGGGACTTCCGCAAGGACACCGGATTCCTGAAGCGCGGCCCGCATGAGCCGAAGGTCCGCCTGCCGCTCGGCTGGTAATCCGATGTCAGGTCACGGCGAGGGCTGGTTCGCAGCGCTACCGGACTGTGAGGCCGCTCTCGCCGTGGCCTCCCGGATCGGGCCGCGAGCCGCACACGTACTCAGATATCCGTCGGGAAACCCCTTCCTCCTCGGCGATTGGGGCGGCTCCGTCACCGCGGTCAGCGGCCACGGAATGTCCGTCACCCTGATCGGCACCTGCCCGGTCGACGAAGACGGACTCCGCGCCCGGCTGGCCGGCCTGCGTGATCCCGCGGGGCTGGACCGCGTTCTCGCGCGGCTGCCGGGAGACTTCCACCTCATCGCCCATGCCGACGGCGTCGTCCGCGCCCAGGGGACGGCGGCAGGGCTGCGCCGGCTCTTCCGTGCCACCGCGGAGGGCGTGCCGGTCGCCGCCAACCGGGCCGACGTCCTCGCCCGGCTGCTGAACGCGCCGCTGAACGAGGAGATCCTCGCCCTGCGGCTGCTCGATTCGGTTCCGCACCCGCTCGGCGACGTGCCGCTGTGGCGGGGCGTGCACGCGGTGCGCCCCGGGGACTACCTCCGGATGACCCCGCGCGGCGCCTCGGAGGTCCGCTGGTGGGAGCCGCCGCGCACCCACGTCCCGCTCGCCGAGGGCGCGGACGCCCTGCGAAGGGCACTCGAAGAGGCGGTGCACGCCCGCACCGGTGCGGCCGGAAAGATCAGCGCCGACCTGTCGGGCGGCCTCGACTCCACCACCGTGTGCAGCATCGCGGCCCGGGCCGGAGCGGCCCCCATCGCACTCACCCTGCCCAGCAGGGACCCGGGGGACGACGACGTCCACTGGGCCCGGCTGGCCGGCGCGGACATGGCCTGCTCGGAGCACATCGAGCTCGACATCGACGAACTCCCGCTCTTCTACAGCGGATTGCTCGACGTCACGGGCCCGGTGGACGAACCCCTGCCCACCATCCTCGACCAGCCCCGGCAGCTCGCCGGGCATGCCGCCCTGCTCGCCCGTGGCAGCGAGCTGCACCTCACCGGGATGGGCGGCGACCACGTCCTGTGGGGGCACCCCGCGCACCACCGGGACCTGCTGCTCACCCGCCCGCTCGCCGCGCTGCGCAGCATCCGCGGCTACCGGGCCCAGAACCGGTGGTCGATCCGCGAGACGC
This sequence comes from Streptomyces sp. MB09-01, assembly GCF_033794505.1. Taxonomy (NCBI): domain Bacteria; kingdom Bacillati; phylum Actinomycetota; class Actinomycetes; order Kitasatosporales; family Streptomycetaceae; genus Streptomyces; species Streptomyces sp. MB09-01. The sequence continues at coordinate 7,561 of NZ_JARAYQ010000002.1, forward strand.
TGTCCGTCCTGGCGGACCGCAGGCCGTACGGCCGGTGGCTCGCGGACGTCGCCGACGGCGTCACCGCCCCGCGCGCCGCCCCGCACAGCGCGGACGTCTTCGCCTGGGACATCCCTCCGCGGCTGCCGAGCTGGGTGACCCCGGATGCGGCCGTGAGCGTGCGCGACACCCTGCGGGCGGCGGCGCGAACGGCCCGGCCCCGCGGAGCGACCCACGCCCTGCACAACGAACTGCACACGCTCCACCACGGCACCCGCGCCACCCGCATCCTCCACCAGGTCGCCGAGCACAGCGGACTGCCGCTGGCGAGCCCGTTCCTCGACGACCACGTGGTGCAGGCCTGCTGGTCGGTGCGGTCCGAGGAGCGCACGACCCCGTGGGAGTTCAAGCCGCTCCTCAAATCGGCCATGCGCGGACACCTGCCCGACGCCCTCCTGCGGCGGACGACCAAGGGAGAGGCGTCCGCCGACGACGCGAACGGACTGCGGGAGAACCGCGGCCGCCTCGTGGAGCTCTGGGAGGACTCCCGCCTGGCCCGGCTCGGGCTGATCGACAGGGAACGGATCGTGGCGACCACACTGCGCCCGTCCTCGCCGGAACTCCGGTACGGCGGGCTGGACTCGACGCTCGCCTGCGAGATCTGGCTCCGCACTATCTGAAGAGGGTTGCACATGCGACTGCGTGACGAGGTGTCCCTCGTGGACACCGACTACGGAAAGATCCTGCTGGACGGGCGCACGGGGGCGTACTGGGAACTCAATCCGACCGGGAGCTACGTCCTGTCCGCACTGCTCGGGGGAGCCGACCCGGACGGGATCGCCGCCGGCCTCAGCGCGGAGTTCGAGGTGGACGAGGAGCGGGCGAAGTCGGATGTCGCCGGCCTCGTGCGTGCGCTGCGCGACGCCCGGCTGGTGAGCCGGTGAGCTTCCACGCCGTCCCCGAGTCCCGCGTCGCCCTGCCGCTGACCCACCGCCTCGCCGGCCGCTTGGCGGTGGCCGTGGCGCACCCCCTCGTACGGCTGCCCCCGCACCGCCTCGCCCGGCTGCTCGGCCGGGTGGCCCGCGGCGTCCGACCGGCCGATCACGACCAGGCTCACCGGGCCCGTACGGCGGTGACCACCGTCAGCGCGCTGTGCGCGGGACGCGAGGGCTGCCTGCCGAGGTCCGTCGCCACCGCGCTGCTGTGCCGGGCCCGCGGGGTCTGGCCCACCTGGTGCGTCGGGGTGCGCTCCGCCCCGCCCTTCGGCGCGCACGCCTGGGTGTCGGCAGGAGGCCGCCTCGTCGGCGAGGACCTCCCCGACGACTACTTCCGCGTCCTGCTGAGCGTGCCCCCGTACTCCGGGGAGAAAGGCTCTCGATGACCAGCCCCGCCACGGACCCCCTCCGCGTCCGTGATCTCCTCCTCCTGGTCCGGGACAGCCGGCGCACGGTGACCTGGGCGCTCACCTTCACCGTCACCGGAACCGCCCTCGGTCTGCTCCAGCCGCTCCTGACCATGCGGCTCATCGACCGCGTCGGAGCCGGTGATCCGATCGCCGTCCTGGTGATGCTCCTCACCGTCCTCTTCCTCGCCCAGGCGGCCGTCGAGGCCGTCGGCCAGTACCTGCTCGACGTCACGGGCGAGGGCGTCGTGCTGGGGCTGCGGCGCAGGCTGATCCGCCGGCTGCTGTTCGTCCGCGTCCGGGAGTTCGACGGGCAGCGCGTGGGGGACCTGCTCTCGCGCGTGGGCACCGACACCACCGTGCTGCGTGACATGGTGGCGAGCAGCCTCGTCCAACTGGTCACGGTGACGCTGACCGGGCTGGGCGCCACCGCACTCATGCTCTGGATCGATCCGATGATGTTCCTCGTCGTCATCGGGACCATCCTGGTGGCGGCCCTCCTTGTCGCCGGCGTCATGGTGGGGATCCGCAGTGCCACCGAGCAGGCCCTCACCAGCGTCGGCACGATGACCGCCAACCTGGAGCGGGCGCTCGGCAGCATCCGCACCGTGCGCGCCAGCCGGGCCGAGCGTCGCGAGTGCGACCGCATCGGGGCGGACGCCGAAGTGGCGTACGACAGCGGTGTGCGCTCGGCGCGGCTGGGATCCGTCGTCGGGCCGGCCATGGAGATCGCGGTCAACGGCTCCTTCCTGATGGTGCTGCTGATCGGGGCGGTCCGGGTCTCCCGGGGAACGATGCCGGTCAGTGAACTCGTCGCGTTCCTGCTCTTCGCGACGTACCTGGTGATGCCGTTGGCCGGACTGTTCAACGCCCTCAGCCTGATCCAGCGGGGTCTCGGCTCGCTGCGCCGCATCGAGGAGGTCCTTCAACTGCCCGTGGAGACAGCGGAAGGGAAGGAGCCACCGCAGGCCGCCGATGCCGCAGCCCCCCTGCTGGAACTGCGGAACGTCTCCTTCTCCTACGGTGACCGGCTCGTACTGGACCGGGTCTCCCTCACGCTTCCCCGTACGGGGCAGATCGCGATGGTGGGGCGCTCGGGCGCCGGCAAATCCACCGTCCTTTCCCTCATCGAGAAGTTCTACGAACCCGACGAAGGGGAGATCCTCTTCGAAGGGGCGGACATCCGCCCCATGGCGCACGGCGATTACCGGGCCCGCGTCGCACTCGTGGAACAGCATGCACCCCTGCTGTACGGATCATTACGGGACAATCTCGTCTACGCGGCACCCGAAGCGGACGAGGAGGGAATCCGGGAGGTGCTCGGCCTGGTGAATCTCACCGAACTGGTGGAACGCCTTCCCGACGGCCTCGAAACGGAAGTCGGAGAAAGAGGTTTCAATCTGTCCGGAGGCGAGCGCCAGCGCGTCGCCATAGCCCGGGCGCTGCTGGCCCGGCCCCGCCTGCTGCTGCTCGACGAACCCACCTCCCAGCTCGATCCCATCAATGAGCTCGAGCTCACCCAGGTCATGCGCCGGGTGTCCCGGGAATGCGCCCTGCTGGTCGTCGCGCACCGGATGTCGACCGTGCGGGCCGCGGACCGGATCGTGGTCCTCGACGGCGGCCAGGTGAGTTCGACGGGGACCCATGAGTCCCTGCTCCACGAAGACGCCTTCTACCGGCGGCTGGTGACCAGCCACCTCGTCCAGGCCGCCGGCGACGAGGAAGCCCGAGTCCATTGAAAGAGATGAGGAACGGCCCGCGGTGGAAGCCGGCGCTGGGCCGCGTACACCGGCTCACCCCACGGGAGAAGGAGACCTTCCTCCTCCTGGCCGAAGGGCTCTCCAACGACTGGATGGCGCAGCGGATGCACGTGACCGAGCGCACCGTGCGGGCCCACCTCTCGGCCATCATGGAAAAGCTTGAGCTGGAGTCCCGCTATTCCGCGTGCCTGGCCGCCTATGTGTTCGGCGCGGAGCGCTCAGACCATTCCTGAACAAATATTGTCGCCGACGACAATAGGAACCGTTTCATCGCTGCGGCAGCATTCTTCGTGCGTCGGGCAACAGTCCGAACGAACCAGTCGGAATTCCGGTTGGGAACCGAACGGGAAGGAACGAAAAATGTCTGACATCTTCGATCTGGACGCCCGGGTCACCGCTCCTGCCACCCCCAATGGCGAGCAGTCCCCGATGTCCGTCTCCACGATCGCCACGCGCACGATCTGCACCCGGGTCGGCTGCCAGGTCACCAAGACCTGTGCCTGCACCTCGATGTGCACGATCATGTGCCGCAAGTGACGGCAGCGGTCCAGTAGATGAATGACGGGTGCTGCCGTGAGGCTGACACGGCAGCACCCGTCGACATTGTCGCGCAAACAGCCTCGTCGACGAGACAAGGAACCCGTCCATGCACAGCACCCCGCACGCCACGGACCTCCGGGTCCGTGTGGAAGAAGACTCCCTCGTCGACCGGGCGCACACGTGGATCCGCCTCGTAGCGGAACGCACCGCCACCACCGCGCAGTTGTCGGAGCTCGCACTCCGGGCCGCCGAACAGGCCGACCACCCCGCGGGCTGGTACCCGCCCAGCCTCACCCACGGGCAGGCCGGTTCGGCCCTTCTCCACCTGTACGCCGCACGTGCCGGGCTCGGCCGGTACGACGACGCCTTCGGCCACATACGCGAGGCCGTGCTGTCGACCCAGATGGAACCGCTCCAGGGCCCGGGGCTCTTCGCCGGTACGAGCGGACTCGCCCTGACACTGGCCGACTGCACCCGGGACGAGCCCCGCTTCCAGGGCAGCCTGGACCGGCTCCACGCCCAACTCGCCGACCAGGTACTGGAAACGCCGTTCCACGCGGTCGAGCGCGAGGTCAGCGACCTGGACTACGACCTCGTCACCGGCGCCGCCGGCACGCTGACCCACCTCGTCTCGGTCGCGGACCCCACCGACCGGCTGAGCGGGGCGGCGGCCCGCCTCATCGACCACCTGGTGTGGCTGGCGGGCCCGGCCACCACACCCGCCACCCCGCACCGCTGGCTCATCACCCCCGGGCTGTACCCGCCGGGCGGCAACCACCTGGAGAGGTACCCCCACGGGTACCTGAACCTCGGCTTCTCCCACGGCGTGCCCGGCGTGGCGGCCGCCCTCGCGGCCGCCTGGCGGGCCGGACACCGCCGCCCCGGCCAGGCGGCGGCCATCGAGTCGCTCACCTCCTGGATCCTGGCCCAGCGGCACGCCGACCGGTACGGCCCGTTCTGGACGGACGGCACGCCCGTCGACGCGGACGGCCGCGAGACCCCGGCCGACTGCGGGCACGACCAGCTGGCCTGGTGCTACGGAACCGCGGGGGTGTCCGCCGCGCTCCTGGCCGTCGCGGACGCCACCGGCGACGCCGTGCTGCGCGCCACCGCCGTCGAGGCCTTCGACGGCGTCCTCGCCCGGGCCGAAGGCGTGCGGCTGCCGTCCCCCACCCTGTGCCACGGGCACGCCGGACTGGTGATGATCTGCCAGGAGTTCGCCCCGTTCAGCCCCCGTGCCCGCGACCGGCTGCCGCGGCTGTTCGAGGACCTCCTCGCGTACGGCGACGCCTCGCTCCCCGTGTGCTTCGCCGACCAGGAGGTCCCCGGCAACCACGTGGACGACCCCACGCTCCTCACCGGAGCCACCGGCGTCGCGCTCACGCTCCTCTCCGCCACCGCCACCGGCTCGGAGCGGCCGCTGTGGCTCCGTGCCTTCCTCACCAGGTGACCGCGATGTCCTCCTACGAACCCGCCGGCTTCTTCCTCCTGCGGTCGCCCACCCTGCCCGCCCGCACCTTCCTCGACGTGACCGCCGACCCCGCCGCCACCCGCGAGCGGCTGCAGGAGCTCGCCCGGCGCCCCGACGTACGGCGCGCCCTGCTCGTGGCGAGCGAGGACCTCACCGCCACGCTGGACCGGCTCGACCGGACCGGCGCGAAGAAGGCCAGGCGCGTCCAGTCCCGGCTGCTGCGCTACGTGACGAGGATGTCCACCCGGCCCACCCCCTTCGGCACGTTCGCCGCAGTGGCCATGGGGACGTTCGGGCCGCACACCTCCGCGGTGCTGGGCAGTCCGCCCGTCAAGGCGGTGCGGGCCCGGGCGGACATGGGCTGGCTCCTGTCGTGGATCAAACAACTGGAGGAGGATCCCGTACTGCTGCGCGAGCTCCACCTCGTGCTGAATCCGATGGCGCACCTGGCGGGCGATCGCGTGGTCCTCCCGCAGGCGGACAAGTACGGTCAGGACGACAACAGGTCGGTGCGCATCCGGGCCACTCCCGCCGTCGACGCGGTGATGCGCGCGACCGGCACGCCCGTCGCCCACCAGCAGCTCACCGCCGAGCTCGGCGCCGCCTTCCCCGGGGCGGACCGGAGCGCGATCGACGGCCTGATCCGCCAGATGTGGGAACTCGGCTTCCTCACCAGCGACTTACGGCCGCCCCAGACGGCCGCCCGCCCCGAGACGCACCTGCTGGAACGGCTCGCCGGCCTGCCCGCCGCCGCCGACGCGGCGGACCGGCTGCGCAGGGTCGCCGCCCTCGCCGAGCAAGCGGTGGACGAGGCCTCCTTCAAGGAGCTCAGCGCCGCGCAGCGCACCCTGCTGCCCGGCCACACCGGCCAGACGTACCAGGCCGACGCCTCCCTCGACCTGCGCGCCCCGCACATCGGCGCCGCGGTCGGGGAGGCGGCCGCCGACGCCGTGGGCGTTCTCATGCGGCTCAGCGCCACCCTCGGCACCCACAGCCATCTGACCAGGTACCGGGAGGAGTTCACCGAGCGCTACGGCGCCGGCGCCCGGGTGCCGGTCCAGGCGCTGCTCAGCCCCGACACGGGTCTCGACGCACCCCCCACCTACACCCGTCCCGCCCGCGGCGTCGAGCTGCCCGCCTCGCCGCCCCCGGACACCCGCCGGATGGACGAGGTGCTCGTCGCCTTCGCCCAGCAGGCCTGGTGGAGCGGCCGGCACGAGGCCGAGCTGACCGACTCCTGGCTGGAGCGGCTCGCCCCGGACAGCGGCGCGGGCGGCTCCCGCGCCGCCGACTGGCCGCCCGCCATGGACGCCTACCTGCAGATCGAGGCGCAGGACCGGGAGGCGATCGACCGCGGTGAATGGCGTGCGGTCATGCGCGCCGACGGACTGGCCCACGGCGGCCGTACGTTCGGACGCTTCAGCGACCTGCTCGGCGAGGGCTCGGTCGACCGGCTGCGCCGCTACGCCGAGCGGGAAGAGAGCCTCTTCCCCGATGTCGTGTACGCGGAGCTGGCCTACCTGCCGCCCTACGGCCGGGCCGCGAACGTCGCCGTCCGCCCTTCCATCCGGGCGTACGAGATCCCGGTCAACACCGCGGCGTCGGTACGGCCGGACCGGGTGATCGCGCTCGACGACATCCTGGTCGGGGCCACCGACCACCGGTTCTACCTGTGGTCCCGGCGTCTGGACCGCGAGATCGTCGTGGCCCAGCACCACATGCTGAGCCCCACCCTCGCCCCGAACGTGGCGCGCTTCCTGCTCGAAGCGTCCCAGGACGGGTACGTCATGCCCGCGGGGTTCTACTGGGGCCCGCTGGAATCCGCCCCCTTCCTGCCGCGCGTGACGCGCGGCAAGGTGGTACTGCGACCGGCCCAGTGGCGGCTGACCGTCCGGGACGCCGAGGACCTGGCCGCCTGGCGCCGGCAGTGGCGGGTACCCCGCCACGTCTACGTGGCCGAGTCGGACCACCGGCTGCTGTGCGATCTCGAACATCCGCAGTTCCAGGAGGAGCTGCGCGAGGAACTCAAGCGCAACCCGTCCGTCGTGCTGCACGAGATGCTCCCGGCGTTCGACGCCCTCTGGCTCGCCGACGACACGGGCGAGAAGTTCGTGAGCGAGGTGATCGTGCCCGTCGTCCTCAAGGAGGCGCGGCGCGTCACCCGGCCGCCCGTCGAACGCCGGCCGCACGTACCGGTGGAGCGCCACCTCCCCGGCGGTGCCTGGTCGTACCTCAAGATCTACTCCGCCCCCGAGAGGCACGACGAGATCATCGCGGGGCCGTTGCGCGAGCTCATCGCGGAGCTGCGTGGAGCGGGGCTCCTGGAGCGCTGGTTCTACATGCGCTACGCCGACCCGTTCCCGCACCTGCGGGTGCGCGTGCGCACCGCGGACGGGCCGGCGGTCCTGGCGCGGCTGGCAGCCTGGGGGCACGGCCTGGCCGGACGCGGGCCGGCCCAGGACGTCGCGGTGGCGAGCTACGTGCCGGAGACGGCCCGGTACGGCGGTCCCGCCGTCTTCGACCGGGTCGAGGCGGTGTTCGAGGCCAACAGCGAGGTGACCGCCGCCCTCCTGGCCGAACCTCCCCGCATCAAACCCGAGTTCCTGGCCGTAGCCGCACTCGACACCCTGTCCGCACAGTGGGGGGTGCCGGTCCCGGACCGGGGGGCGCCGCTCACGGGTGACGCGTACGAGGCGCAGACCCGCAAGGATTTCCAGGCCCATCGCGACTACCTCTGCGAACTGCTCAGCCCCTGGGACCGGTTCCCCCATCCGGAAGGCTCCCGGCACCGGCTCCTGCTGGAGGGCGTGTTCGCCGCCCAGGCGGAGGCCGTCCGCCACGCGGCCGAGACCGTACGGAAGGCAGCCGCGCACGACGACCTGACGGCGTCCGAGGAGCAGATCCTCGGCAGCCTCGCCCACATGCAGGTCAACCGGCTGCTGCCGATCGACCTGGAGCGCGAGGCCCGCTGCCACAGCCTGTGGCGGCAGACGCTGCACGCGGTCCGCGGCCGGCTGGCCGCCGGGGAGGGCCGGTGATCTGGTGGCGGGTGGTCCGGCTGTTCTGTCAGCTCAGCCCGGCCAGGGTGACGGCCTTCGCGCTGGTCTCCATGCTGTCGGCCGTGGTGCCCGCCACGCAGATCGCGCTGACGGCAGCCGCGGTCCAGGACGTGGCGGACGCGATCACCGCGGTGCCCGGCGCCCGCGAGTCCGCGATCCGGTACGGGCTGGCCCTGCTGGGCGTCGCCCTCGCCGGCCATGTTCTGGGGACGTGCGTCCAGTACCTGGACTCGCTCCTGCGGCTGGAGCTCACCACGAAGATCGGTGAGCGGGTGATGCGCAAGGGGACGCTGCTGGACCTCGAGCAGTACGAGGACGCCGAGGCCTACGACAACCTCCAGCGCGCCTTCCAGGAGAGCAACGGAGGCCGGGTCTACCAGGTGTTCACCCAGCTCCTGGAGGTCAGCCGCGAGCTGCTCACGCTGATCTCCGTGAGCGCCGTGCTGTTCTCCTGGAGCCCGTGGATCGCCCTGGTCATCCTCGTGTCCCCGGTCCCCTCGGTGATCGCGTATGTGATCTACAGCCACAAGGCGTTCGAGATCGAGTACCACCGCGCCGCGGATCGAAGGCGGCTGTACTACTACCAGTACCTGACCACCACCGACCACTCCTTCAAGGAGATCCGGCTCTTCCAGCTCGGCCCGTACTTCGTGGACCTCTACACGAGGCTCGTCCGCACCTTCTTCCTGACCGACCGCGGCCTCGCCCGCCGCCAGTCGCTGACGGGCGGTCTGCTCGGCACGGTCAGCGTGCTCGTCTCCTCCGGAGCGATGCTGTGGGCCATCCACACCTCCGCCGCCACGGGGCAGATCGGGCAGCTCGCCGGGTACCTCCAGGCGATCGGGACCATCCAGGTCTCGGCGCACGGCATGCTGCTGGGCCTGGCCGCGCTCTACAAGGACACGCTGTTCCTGGGCAACCTCTTCGAGTTCTTCGCTCTGCCGGAGCGCCGGATCAAGGGCGGCATCCGCCCCTTCCCGCAGAAGCTGCGCCAGGGCATCGAGTTCCGCAACGTCAGCTTCGTCTACCCCGGGACCTCCGCCCCGGTCCTCGACGACGTCAGCTTCCGCATTCCCGCAGGGGAGTGCGTGGCGCTCGTCGGCCAGAACGGTGCGGGCAAGACGACCATCGTCAAGCTGCTGACCCGCCTCTACGAGCCCACCGGCGGGCAGATCCTGATCGACGGCGTACCCGTGGAGGAGTACGACATCGACGAACTCCAGCGGAACATGGGCGTCATCTTCCAGGACTTCATCCGCTACGAGATGTCGGTACGGGACAACATCGGATTCGGCCGGGTCGAGGCCCGGGACGACGACGGCCGGATCGCCGAGGCCGCGGCGGCCGGCGGCGCCGGGCCCGTGATCGGATCGCTGCCGCAGCGCTACGACACCATGCTCGGCCGGCACTTCGAGGAAGGTCACCAGCTCTCGGGCGGGCAATGGCAGAAGATCGCGCTGAGCCGGGCCTTCATGCGCAAGGCGCCCATCGTCGTCCTCGACGAACCGACGGCCGCGATCGACGCGGAGGCGGAGGCGGAGATCTTCGGACGGCTGAGGGCCATCGCCCACGAGGCGACCTCGCTGGTCATCGCGCACCGCTTCTCGACCGTGCGCATAGCCGACAAGATCATCGTGATAGAGCGCGGCAAACTGATCGAACAGGGCGTGCACGACGACCTGGTGAAGGCCGGCGGCGTCTACGCCCACCTCTTCCATCTGCAGGCTTCGGGCTATCTGACCGAGGCCGGACCTCGCTGAGGGCGGGACATGCGCACTTCGATCATCTTTCCCGAAATGGCGACCGACCCGCTGGAGGTGGCGCCCTTCGCCGAACTGGTGCGGGACGGGCCCGCCGAGCGGTTGTGGCAGGGCCAGTCCCTGACCCTGGAGACCCACCAGCTGTTCGCCCACCTGACCGGCATGGGCTACAGGATCCCGGTGGGCACGAGCGTCGTCCTCATGCCCCTGCGCCACCCCCTGGACGCGGCGGTGCAGGCCCGCTCCCTGGCGCGGCTCACCGGCCACGGCGCGGTCCTCGGGCTGGGTCCCGCCACTCCCGACTTCGTCACCGCGCTGCACGGGGAGCCGTACAAGAGCCCGCGCGACGCGTGCGTCGGATACCTGGAGGAAGTACGGGGGCTGCTGCGCTCCGACGAACCCGGTGGGGCTGACGCCCTCGCCCTGCCCGGCATGGACCACCCCGGGGTGGAACTGGGACTGGGAGTGCTCCGCCCCGTCCTGGCACGCGCCGCGGGCGGGGTGGCCGATGTGGCGATCAGCTGGATGACGCCTCCCGGGTACCTGCGGGACGTCCTCGTGCCGGCCCTGGCCGAGGGGGCCGCCGACGCGGGCCGCCACGACGAGCCGCGCGGGCGCCCCCGCCTGGTCACCGTCGCCCACGCGGCCCTCGCCCGCCCCGGCCGGAACCCGTACCGCATCGCCTACACGGCGGCGCGGGCCCACCTCGGCACCGCGCACTACACCGACATGCTGCGGCGGGCGGGCCTTCGCGTTCATCCCGCCCAGCCGAACCTGGGGGCCCGCACGCTGGTCGACTCGGGAACCTTCCTCTACGGCACACCCGCGGAAGTCGCGGCGGGAATGGCCGAATACGACCGGGCGGGAGTGGACGAACTCGTCCTCAACCTCGCGGGAGTGGGAGCCGAACACGGTTACGCCGCGGCCGTGGAAGACCTCCGGGAGATCCTCACGGCCTTTCACACGGGCTGACGGACCGCGTCCCGCTCCCTTGCGATGAACTCACCCGAACAGGGACAGGGCCGCGTCGAGGGTCAGTTTCCACATCGGCTCGGCCCCGGTCCCGAAGGCGGCGGCCAGCGCGTACCCGACCGCGGCGTCCTCGGGCGTACGCCGGCTCTCCTGCTGCCACCGGGCCCACACGCGGCCGTCGCCGACCGATGAGAAGACGCCGATCCGCTTGCCGTCCAGCAGCAGTCTGCTCTCGCCGAGGGAGCACGGCACCAGCCGGTACCGGCCGGCATCGACGCGGTACGAACGCCGGGTCAGAAACCCTTTCGCGGGAAGCAGCTGCACGCCGGCACCGTCCACGGTCATCGTGACACGGCCCATGTCCCGCGTCCCGATGGGCACGTGGGACTCGAGCCGCGTCCCCGCCGCCCTGCGCACCACGGCCCTGGGAACGGCCTCCCCTTCGACGATCAGCTCGCCCGCCCTGCCGTCCAGCCGGAGGTCGACCCTGCCGAACCGGGGATCGTCGGCGGGGACGTATTCGAAGACGTCAGCGGACACGGGACTCCCTGCTCGGAGGACGACACGGACGGCCTGGCCCTTCCAGCATGCGGGCGTCCGCCCGCCGACCGTAGGGGATCGGCCATCCGCACCTCAGCCCGAGACGGCCTCGTCCCAGCCGCGGTTGACGGTCTCCCTCGCCTTCTCCGTCTGTGCCTTCGTGGGAAACGCCGGCGTGCCCTCGACCGTCGGCAGTTTCTCCGCGGCGGTCTTGTCGAGGGTGCCGTCCCCCTCCATGGCGTCCATGAGGACGGGGCGCGCATAGGCGCGGAGCCGGAGGTTCTGGCCCTCCGGGCTGAAGAGGTACTCCTGCCACAGACGGGCCGCCGCGGGGTGCGGGGCCTCCTTGTTCACCCCGTTCGCGTAGTACTCGGCGAAGCTGCCGTCGAAGGGGATGGCCGTCCGCCAGTCGACGTCCGCGCCCTTCTCGCGGAACTGGTCGGCGTATCCGAGGTTGAGGAAGTCCCAGTCGATGCTGATCGGGGTCCGGCCCTTCGCGATCGTGTCCGGTGAGGATGCGACCGGGATGAAGTTGCCGTTCTTCCTGAGCTCGGCGAAGAAGTCGATACCGGGCTGGATGTTGTCGAAGGAGCCCCCGTTCGCCAGGGCCGCCGCGTACACGCCGGCGAAGGCGGAGCCGGACTTGGTGGGGTCGCCGTTGAGGGCGACCTGGCCCTTGTACTCGGGCCTGCGCAGATCGGCGAAGGTCGAGGGGCAGGTCTTCACCCGCTTGGCGTCGCAGCCGATCGAGACGTAGCCGCCGTAGTTGTTGTACCAGCGGGCGTGCCGGTCCTTCTGCTCTTCGGGGATCTGGTCGAAGGCGGCGACCTCGTACGGAGCGAGCAGCCCCTGCCGGGCCGCGGACTGTGCGAACGAGCCCCCCACGTCGATCACGTCGGGGGCGCGGCCATCGCGCCGGTGCTCCTTGAGGGCGTTGATCTCGTCCTGGCTGGTGCCGTCCGGGTTCTCCACCGTGACCTTGATCCCGTACTTCTTCTCGAAGCCGTCGATCAGCGCACCGTAATTGGCCCAGTCGCGGGGGAGCGCGATCGTATTGAGGGAGCCCTCCTTCTTCGCCGCCGCGGTCAGTGCCGCCATGCCGCCGGCGTCCGCGGCGGAGGTGGCCACCGCGGGTGCCCTGGGCGCGGCGACGGGCTTGTCCCCGCAGGCGCCGAGGGGCGCGGCCGCGAGGGCCAGGAAGGCGGCGACGAAGGCTGTCCGGAGACGGGCTGCGGGCACGAAGGCTCCATAACGGCGGTCGGTACCGATCCAGGCCAGCGTACGTTCGGCGGCCTCCGCGGCGCAGTCCCGGACGGTGGTGTCCGCCGTCTTCCTTGCGGCGCCTTCCTCGGGGCGTCTTCCTCGAGGCCGCCGTACCGGCACGTTCTCAGAACCCCTCGTCGTCCCACCCGGCCAGGAGCGCCTCCCCGAGATCCATCGCGGCCGGTGCGGCCCCGTCGTGGAGCGCCTGCTCACTCCAGATGATCTTGCCGCGGGCGGTGTAGCGGGTGCCCCAGCGCTCGGCGAACTGCGCGACGAGGAACAGGCCGCGGCCGCCCTCGTCGGTGTCCGCGGCCCGGCGCAGGTGCGGGGAGGTGCTGGACCCGTCGGAGACCTCGCAGACCAGGCAGCGGTCGTACAGCAGCCTCACCCGGATGGGCTCGGTGCCGTAGCGGATGGCGTTGGTCAGCAGCTCGCTGAGGATGAGCTCCGTGGTGAACGCGATGTCCTCCAGGCCCCAGTCCGCCAGTCGGCGGGCGCACGCGTTGCGCACCGGGGACACCGCCGCAGGGTTGGGGGACACGTCCCACTCGGCGATCCGCCCCGGGTCCAGCAGGCGGGTGCGGGCCACCAGCAGCGCGACGTCGTCGCTGGGCCTGGTGGGCAGCATCGCGTCGATCACCGCGGTGCAGGTTTCCTCCGGCGTGCGGGCGGGCCCGGACAGGGCGGCGCGCAGCGCTGCCAGGCCGGCGTCCGGATCGCGGTCGCGGCTCTCGATCAGCCCGTCGGTGAAGAGCGCCAGCCGGGAGCCCTCGGCCAGGGTGAGCGTCATGGTCTCCATGGGCAGACCGGCGCCCAGGCCCAGCGGCGGGGAGACCGGCACCTCGGGGAAGGACACGGTCCCGTCGGGGCCGATGAGAGCGGGGCCGGGATGCCCGGCGGTGGCGGCGGTCACCTGCCCGGAGACGGGATCGTAGATGGCGCACAGGCAGGTGGCTCCGGTGATTCCCTGCCACTCCTGCTGGTCGGCGTCGATGTGGGCGACCAGCTCGTCCAGGTGGCTCAGGAGTTCGTCCGGCGGCAGGTCGAGGGTGGAGAAGTTGTACACGGCGGTCCGCAGGCGGCCCATGGTGGCGGCGGCGTGGAGACCGTGGCCGACGACGTCGCCGACGACCAGGGCCACCCGGGTGCCGGGCAGCGGGATGACGTCGAACCAGTCACCGCCCACCCCGGCCTGGGCGGCCAGGTAGCGGTGCGCGACTTCGACGGCGGACTGCTCCGGTACGCCCCGGGGCAGCAGGCTGCGCTGCAGGGTGACGGCCATGGTGTGCTCGCGGGTGTAGCGGCGGGCGTTGTCGACGGCCACGGCCGCCCGGGCGGTCAGCTCCTCGGCGAAGGACACGTCCTCCTCGTCGAACGGCGGCGAGTCCTGCCCCCGCCAGTAGCCGGCCATCCCCAGCACCACGCCCCGGGCCCGCAGGGGCACGACGATCAGGGAGTGGATGCCGCGGGCCAGGATCTCCACGGCGTTGGCCTGGTCCTGGGCCCGCCAGCGGTGGGTGACCCGCAGGTCCGCCTCCAGGACCGCGTGGCCGCCGGCCAGCGCGGCGGCCATGGGACCGGTGGGAGCGAACCGGATCAGCTCGCCGACGGGGGAGAGCGGGTGGTCGCCCTGAAGGCCGACGACGGCGGTGCGGCGCATCTCGGTGCTCGCTTCGGGCGGCTCCTCGCCGCGCACCACCGGGTCCAGCAGGTCGACCGTGACCACGTCGGCGAACCGCGGGACCGCCACCTCCGCCAGTTCCTCCGCGGTCCGCTCCACGTTCAGCGTCGTTCCGACCTGCACCCCCGCGTCGTAGAGCAGCTTCAGCCGCTCCCGCGCCACCTCGGCCCTGCCGGAGAGCGCCCGCAGCTCGGTGGTGTCCCGCAGGGTGACGACGGTCCCGGCCTGACCGTAGGGATCGGTGGGCCGGATGTTCACCGCGAGCAGCCGGTCGGCCGCCATGTGCAGCTCGTCGGTCGCGGAACGGCCCGATGCGATCGACTCGGCGATCGCCTTCTCCAGCCCCAGCTCGGCGACGGGGAGCCCTTCCGCGTCCCCCGGCAGTTCCAGCAGCCGCCGTGCCTCGTCGTTGGCGAGCAGCAGCCGTCCGCCGCCGCCGACGATCAGTACGCCCTCGCGCACCGCGTGCAGCACCGCGTCGTGGTGCTCGTACATCCGCGTCATCTCGGCCGGTCCCAGGCCGTGGGTCCGGCGCAGCAGCCGGCGGCTCACCAGCGCGGTTCCGCCCGCGGACAGGGCGAGCACCGCGGCCGCACTGCCGAGGACGACCGGCAGCTGCCGGTTCACCATGCTCTGGACGTTCTGGACGGTGACCGGGGAGGCGACGACGGCGATGACGCGGCCGTCGGGGTCCTTGACGGGGACGACCGAGACCACGGACTGGCCCAGGGACCCCTCGAACGTCTCGGTGAAGGACTTGCCGGCCGCCGCTTTGGAGAAGGGGCCGACGACGTGCTTCCCGATCTGCCGCGGGTCGCTGTGGGTGAGGGTGACCCCGTCGAGGCTGTACACGTTGATGCCGTCGACTCCGGCGATCTTCCGGGCCGCCTCGGCGCTCGGCTGCAGCACCGCGCTCGGATCGGGGCTGCGCAGGGCCTCGACGATTCCCGGGGACTCCGCGAACGTTCCGGCGGCGGCGAGCGTACGGTGCCGGGCGTCCAGCATCGCGGCGCTCCGGGCCTGCACCACGAGCGCCGCCACCGCCGCGGCCACGAGGAGCACCACGACGGCCAGCTGCAGGAGGAACACCTCGCCGGCCACACTGCGCACGCTCAGCAGGGAGGACAGACGCTGCGGCCGCCTCGCCCTTTCCCTGCGGGGCTGGACGCGCTCCGGATGGAGGTCGGTCATACTCCATCTTCTAACCTCTACCGGCCGTCGGCAGCGGGGAGCGGCCGCCGGCCCGCCGCGCCGCCCCGCCGATACCGGCGGGGGCCGCCGGCCGTTTGCGCCCGCGTGGCGCTCCTGGGGGAGGGACCCGAGAATGAGATGGCTACGAGATCCACATGAGGTCGCCCGCAGCGCTGTGGGCGCAGCGGAGAGGTGACGAGCGAGCTCGTCGCAACAGCCGAATTCCGGGGGCGAGCGCGGGACGGTCCGGTTCCCGCAATGCTGTAGAAACGCAGGTGATCACCCATGTGCCGATGGCTCGCGTATTCGGGAACGCCCATGCTGCTCGACACCATCCTGTACAAACCGGCACACTCCCTGATCGACCAGAGCCTCCACTCCAAGCTCGGCGTGGAGACGACGAACGGCGACGGGTTCGGTGTCGGCTGGTACACGGGAGACATCGACTCTCCGGCGCTCCTCAGAGACGTCGGTCCCGCCTGGAACAACCGCAACCTGCGGGAGATGGCGGACCATGTCCGCTCCCCGCTGTTCTTCGCGCACATCCGGGCCTCGACGGGGACGGCGGTGCAGCAGTCGAACTGTCACCCGTTCCGGCACGGCCGCTGGATGTTCATGCACAACGGCGCGATCACCGGTTTCCACCTGATGCGCCGGGACCTCACCCTGCTCGTCGATCCCGCCCTGTACGCCGACATCGGCGGGACGACGGACTCCGAGGTGATGTTCTACCTGGCCCTCACGTTCGGCCTCGAGGAGGACCCGCCGACCGCCATCGCCAGGATGGCGGGAGTGGTGGAGCGCGTCGGGCACGAGCACGGGGTGGAGTTCCCGCTCCAGATGACGCTCGCCATGACCGACGGCGAACGCATCTGGGCCTTCCGCTACTCCAGCGGGCACAATTCCCGCTCGCTGTTCTACAGCAGCAAGGTGGATGCGCTGCGCAAGCTGCACCCGGACATGGCGTTCCTCCAGGAGGTCTCCGACGAGACCCGCCTCATCGTGTCCGAACCCCTCGGCGATCTGCCCGGCGCCTGGAACGAGGTACCGGAGAGCAGCTACGGCGTCGTTCAGCCGGGCGCGGACGAGCTGTACCCCTTCGCCCCGGTGCCCGCATGACGCGGCGCGCCCGCATGACGTGACCGCCGCGCCCGCATGACGTGACCGCCCACGACAGGAGACCTGGCCATGCAGAACGCGCTGCTCGACCTGGCAGAGGACTACGACTATCCCCTGCTGAACTTCTTCTGGACCATGATGCTGATCTTCCTCTGGGTGCTCTGGTTCATGCTGCTCTTCCGCGTCATCGCGGACATCTTCCGTGACGACGACCTGAGCGGCTGGGGCAAGGCGGGATGGACCGTCTTCGTCATCCTGCTGCCGTTCCTGGGCGTCTTCGTCTACCTGATCGCCCGAGGACGCGGGATGGGCGAGCGCGAGCTCAACCGGGCCCAGCAGCAGCAACAGGCATTCCGCTCCTACGTGCGCGAGAGCGCCGGGCCCGCCGACCAGGCCGAGGCACTGTCGAAGCTCGCCGACCTCAAGAACCGCGGCGACATCACGGCGGCCGAGTACGAACAGGCCAAGGCCAAGGTCCTCAGTTCCTGAGGACCGACCCCGCTCTGCCCGCCCGGGCAGCCCCTACCCCCTTGTGGAGGGCCGATGCGCCCCTATCCGCCGATCGCCGAGCACGGTCTGATCGGGGACCTCCAGACCTGTGCCCTCGTCTCGTCCGAGGGCGTGCTGAACTGGTTCTGCTCACCCCGCTTCGACTCGCCCAGCATCTTCGCCGGCCTGCTCGACGACAGCCGAGGCGGATACTTCGCCATCACCGCCGACGTGCCCCCCGTCTCCGATGAGGAACCGCCGGGCACCGCCGAGGTCGTCACCCAGCAGCTCTACCTGGCCGACACCGCCGTCCTCATGACCCGTTTCCTCACCCCCGAGGGCGTCGGAGAGGTCATCGACTTCATGCCCGTGCGCGATCCGCACACCGTCACCGACCGGCACCAAGTGGTGCGGGTCATGCGTGGTGTGCGCGGGACCGCGCGCTTCAGCCTGGAGTGCCGTCCGCGCTTCGACTACGGCCGGGCACCTCACGACCTGACGTTCGACGGTGTCACCGCCCGCTTCGACGCACGCGGCATCACGGCGTACCTGCAAGCACTGGGGCCGGTCGCGCTGGAGGCCGACGAGGCGGACGTGTGGGCGAGCGTGGTCCTGGCCGAGGGTGAACGCGCGGCCGTCGTGCTGACGGTCTGCGACGCCGACGGCGCGGCCCCGCCGGCGGTGAATGTGCGTGACACGGTGGAGGAGTTCAACGCCGTGCGCGACTTCTGGCACGACTGGATCGGACACTGCACCTACCGCGGCCGCTGGCAGCAGATGGTCAACCGCTCCGCCATCACCATCAAGCTGATGACGTACGCGCCGACCGGCGCGCCGATCGCCGCCGCCACCATGGGCCTGCCCGAGCAGGAGGGCGGGGAGCGTAACTGGGACTACCGCTACACCTGGGTCCGCGACGCCTCCCTCTCGGTCCGCGCCATGCGCGCCCTCGGATTCACCGACGAAGCCAACGCCTTCCGCAGCTGGCTGCTCCGGCGGCTGAGGGACGGCGGCGCTCCCAACGGCGAACCCCTGCAGATCATGTACCGCGTCGACGGCGACCCGTACCTGACCGAGGAGATCCTCGACCACCTGGAGGGCTGGCGGGGCTCGGCACCAGTGAGATCGGGCAACGGCGCCGCGGACCAACTGCAGATGGACATCTACGGCGAGGCCATTTTCGCCTTCGCCCAGGCGGGCCAGGTCGGCAACCTCATCGGCTACGACGACTGGCAGCGCTGCGCCGCCCTGCTGGACTGGCTCTGCGACAACTGGGACCGCCCCGACGAGGGCATCTGGGAAACCCGGGGCGGCCAGAAGGACTTCACCTACAGCCGCCTGATGTGCTGGGTCGCCCTCGACCACGGCATCCGCCAGGCTTTCGCTACGGCCCGCCCTGCCGACCTGACCCGCTGGACCGCGGCACGGGACGCGATCCTCGAGCAGGTCATGACCCTCGGCTGGAGCGAAGAGCGTCAGGCATTCGTCCAGGAGTACGACAACACCGTCCTGGACGCCTCCCTGCTGCTCATGCCCTTGGTCGGCTTCATCGCCCCCAAAGATCCGCGCTGGCTGTCCACCCTCGACGCCATGGACAGCGAACTCGTCTCCGACAGCCTCGTCTACCGCTACGACCCGGCGGCCTCCCCCGACGGCCTGCAGGGCTCCGAGGGCACCTTCTCCCTCTGTTCCTTCCTGCACGTCTACGCCCTCGCCAGGGCCGGCCGTCTCCATCAGGCCCGCTACTCCTTCGACAAGATGCTCACCTACGCCAACCACGTAGGACTCTTCGCCGAAGAGGTCGGCCTCACCGGAGAACAGCTCGGCAACTTCCCCCAGGCCTTCACCCACCTCGCCCTCATCACCGCCGCCCTCGCCCTCGACCACGAACTCGACCAAGCCGCAAGCGCGGCCTGACGCCTGCTCTCCGAGGGGGTGCGTCGCCATGGTGCTCGACCTGCTCCTCATCGGCCTGGTGGTCACGCTGTTCCCGCTGCCCGTCATGGCCTTCGTCCTGGTGGTGTCCGCACCCCGCGGGGTGCGGAAGGGCCTGGCATTCATCCTTGCCTGGCTCGCGTGCCTGGTGGCCGTGATCGCGATCGTCCTCCTCTTCACGGGCGGGCAGCCGCCCCCGCCCCGCTCTCCCCCCTCGATCGCGGCCCTCGTGGCCACGTTGGTGATCGGTGTCGGCCTGGTCGTGTACAGCGAGCACCGGCGGCGCCGCAGCCGTCGTACCACCGCAACCGCGGATCCGTCCGCACAAGAGGTGGCCGCGGCCTCCGAGGACTCCGGGTCGTCCGTGTCGTCCCGGATGGACGACGCCACCGGATGGTCCGCGGCGGCACTCGCCGTGCTCCTTCAGCCCTGGGGGATGGTCGCCGCCGCGGCCGCCACCGTCGTCCAGGCCGACCTCTCCCACGGAGCGTCCTTCCTGGCCCTCATGGCCTTCTGCCTCCTGGCCACCTCCACCCTGTTGGCCATGGAGCTGTACATGGTGTTCGCGCCGGGGAAGGCCCAACGCGCCTTGCTGGGCCTGCGCGCATGGCTGGAACGGCACAAGGACCCGGCGATCGTCGTCCTGTGCCTCCTGCTGGGACTGTGGCTCGTCGGCAGAAGCCTCTACCAGCTCACCGGCTGACCCGCCGCCGCCGTGCGTCGTGGCCGCCGCCGTGGCGTGAAGGTGCGGGGCCCAGCGGCGAATGCTGCAATGAGAGCAAAGCCGTGTCCGGCCACCGGTGCATCTCCCCAGGCCAGGCCGCCGGGCCGTCGAGGCACACGCGAGGAGTGCGCATGAGCGACGACATCGAAGACATGGGCCCCGTCGACTACCTGGTCGTCGAGTTCCCCGGCAACCGCATGACGGGCGAGGCGTTCCCCCTGCTGATCGACCTGGTGGACAAGGGCATCATCCACCTCCTCGACCTCCGCTTCGTGCAGAAGGACGCCGACGGCACCGTCACCGCCCTGGAACTCACGGACCTCGACGGTGAAGGGAACTCCTTCGGCCTGTCCGTCTTCGAAGGCGCCTCGTCCGAACTGCTCGACCAGGAGGACCTCGACGAAGCGGGCAACGCCCTCCAGCCGGGCAACGCGGCCGCGATCCTGGTCTACGAGAACCGGTGGGCCGCCCCCTTCGCCCGGGCCCTGCGCCGCAGCGGAGCGCAGATGGTGGCGAGCGGCCGCATCCCCGTGCAGGCCATTCTCGCCTCGCTCGAGGCGGAGGAAGCCGCCGGAGGCGGCCAACTGCCGCAGTGACCCGGCCGCCACCGGACGGTGAGCCGGCGCCGGACGGCCGGCCGGCACCGGGCGGTCAGGTGCTGAGGATCCTGCTCTTCTGCTCCGCGAACTCCGCCTCGGTCAGGATTCCCTGCTCCTTCAACGCTCCGAGTTCCTTGAGCTGATCGATCTTGCTGCTCATGTCGTCCGCCATGGGCGGAGCAGCAGCCGGGGCGGGGGCGGCGTACCGCTGCGGGGGCTGAGCGTACTGCTGCTGCGCAGCGGCTTGATCGTCCTGCGCGGCCCACCGGCCCGCCTGGCGCCGCGAAACGCGGTTGGACACCGCCGTCGCCGTACCGGCGACCACCGCGGTGCGCGCTACTCCTCGAAGAAGACCAGGCACGTCGTTCTCCCTTGCTGACGGGGCCGGCTCGGAAGTCCCGCCGCCGGCCCTCCACTCCTTCCAGCATCGCACCATGGCAAGAGGCTCACCCGGCGGTGGCTCCGGCGGTGATCAGGGCCGCGACCGCCGGCAGGCCGGCCTCGGCCAGGGCCCGGCGCTGGCGGTCGGCCGAGGTGCCGTGCCGGAGGAGCCGGTGAACGAGCGAGCTCACCTCGCGGAAGTCACCGTTCTCCTCGAGGGCGGGGCCGATGTGCCGCAGGAGCGCGCACAGTACGTCCCCGCTGCTCCGCAGCCGGCCTCCCGGGTCCATCAACGTGCTGCTCATCCCGTGCCGGGCCGCATGCCACGTCGCGGCCTGAAGGATCTCCGGTCGGCAGGGAGTGGGAGCGGCCCCCGCCTTCTCCTCGGCGATGGCGGTGGCGACGAGCCCGCGGACGACGCCGGCGAGCATGACCGCCTCGTCCGCCTCCAGCTGCACGTCACAGCAGCGCACCTCAATCGTCGGGTAGCGCTCGGAGAGCCGGGCGTGCCAGTACAGCTGCCGCCGATCCGGGATCAGCCCGGAATCCACCAGCTCGTCGGCCCGCGCCTCGTAGTCCGCGAACCCGGCGAAGTGCGGCGGCGGGCCGCTGACCGGCCAGCGCCCGAAGATGATCGTGCGCCAGCTGGCGAAGCCGGTGTCCCGCCCGTCCCAGAGGGGCCCGTTCGCGGACATCGCCAGCAGGGTCGGAAGCCAGACGCGCAGCCGGTTCAGGACGGCCACTCCCGTCTCCGGGTCGGGAATCCCCACGTGGACGTGCATTCCGCAGATCAGCTGCTCGTCGACGAGCAACCGGGCCTCTCCGCGCATCTTCAGGTACCTCGCCGTGCTGGTGACGGGTACCGGGAGCACGTCCTTGACCGGCGCGGTGGCGGAGATCGCGATGCGGCAGCCGTGGGCCTCGGCGGCGGAGGCGACCGCGTGACGCAGCCGCAGGAGATGACCCCCCACCTCCTCGAGACTCGTGCACACGGGGGTGGCGACCTCGATCTGTGCCTGGAGCAGTTCGTCCTGGACCTCTCGCTCGTCCGCGATCGGTGTCAGGCTGGCCGTGGCACGCACCTCCTGCACCAGCGGAACGGGGAGGAGCGTCTCCGGGTCGACCAGCAGGTACTCCTCCTCGACCCCAAAAGTGATCATGCTGGGTGGCTACCCCAAACCTGCCGCGGCCACCCAGACGACAGCTTATTTCGGCGTAATAGGGGAAAAACTGCCGCTCTTCGCGTCAGCGTGGCACGGGTGGGAAGGGCAGGGCGCGACCGGGTTCAGGGGCAGCTCGACTCCGGGGCGTCGTGGACCAGGACGCAGATCATCTGCTCCCCGCGCCGGTGGTCCGGATAGCTCGTGAGCAGCTCGGCCTTGAAGTCGTTCCACTGGCGGGTGATCTCGGCGGTGGCCCCGGACACGGCGTGGCCGAAGTTGTCGCCGGTCCTCGAGCGGTGGGATGCGGAGGTGTCCTTGTTGAGGCCCTGGTTGTGCGTGACACGTCCGGCGCAGTCCTCGGCCTTGAGGCCGGTGGAATCGAAGTCGGAGTAGCAGCCGGTCGTGAGGTCCGCGGGTATGCGGGCACGTGCGTCCCGGGTCCAGTCGGCGTCGTTCATGGCGCTGTAGCGGCGGATGTCGAGGAACGGTGCCACGTCGGTGCGTTCCAGGCCGGGCGGGTTGTCGAGGCCGACCGGGCCGGGCGCGGGCCGGTCGCTCCAGTTGGAGTGCGCGTAGAAGTCCTCGAGCTGGTGCCAGCCGCGGCCGAGCTCTTCCAGGACGTCGCACTTGGCACGGTCGGACGACTCCTTCCACGTGCAGGGGGAGGAGAGGCCGCTCTGGTCGGCCCGGACCTTGCCGTCCGCGTCGACGAGGCCGTCGGCGGCCCGGACGGCGTTCCGGAAGCGGGCGACGGAGGTGCGGATGCAGGCGAGGAGCTCGGTGGTGGCCTCGTCCCTGCTGCGGGGATAGTGCTGGGCGTAGCGGGGGGCGAGGTGGTCGGCGTTGTCGCAGTGCAGAGGGCCGAGGAGGAAGTACCCGCCGTGGTCATTGGCGTTGATCGCCCCGTCGCGGGCGTCGGCCATCGCGGACAGGGTGGCCGGCTCCCAGGGCAGGGCCGCCCGGGTGATGGCCTCGTGGTTGTCGCCGGTGAACGCGAGCGCGGGATCGGGCGTCGAGGCGGCCAGGGCGATCGCGAAGACGGCCGCGGCGGCCGTCCGCGTCGGTCCGGGCACCAGGCGGCGTGACATGCGAAGCTCTCCCGTCGTGCGAGTCATCCGGAGCCGAAGGCCCTCGGCGCGGTCACGGCGTCCGGGCCGGCTTGCTCCTGCTCCGTGCCGGCCGCTTCGTCCGTGGCGGCGCGGCCTCGGTCTGCACGGTGGGCCATTTGAGCTCGACCTCCAGCTCGACCTGCCCCTCGCCGACCTCGACCTCGATCTCGGTGCTCACTTCGTCGGGTACCTGCAGGCTCAGCGTCCCGGAGCCGAATTCCAGTTCGACCTTGCCGCCCTGCCTCAGTGCCTCCGCCAGCGCGGCGAGCTGATCAGCAGCCTCGAGGCGCGACAGGGAGCCCTTCTGTTCGAACTTCAGGTCCTTCACGATGTCTCCAATCCGCTGCCTCGGCAGCTAAGGAACGGTGCTTGACTCCGCACCCCGGGGGAGGAAGACCGCGGCGGCGAGGCCCGCGATCCCGAGGAAGGCCAGTGTGATCATCGCGGCGCCGTAGGCGTGGGTGGTGAGGCCGGCGACGAGGATGGTGCCTGCGACCGCAGTGCCGAGTGACGATCCGAGGTTGGAGATGCTGCGTGAGAGCCCGGAGATCTCGCCCTGCTGCTCGTCGGGGAAGCTCGACTGCACGACGTTGACCGAGGGGGTCAGCATCAGGCCGATTCCCAGGCCGATCAGCAGGAGTCCGGGCGCGAAGGCCCAGGCACTCGGAGTGCCGCTCACCATGGACAGCAGGACGCCGACTCCGGCGATCGTCACGATGAAGCCCGTCATGATGAGGGTGCGCTGGGTGTGCCGTTCGGCCAGGCGCGCGGCGGCCAGTGACGACACGAGCAGGCCGAGGGTGGCGGCCGTGAAGATCACGCCGGTCTGGATCGCGTCGTATCCGCGGACGACCTGGAGATAGGTCGCAACGACGAACGACGTCCCCATGAGGATGAGCCACTGGATGTTCTGGGTGACGAGACCGAGGTTGGAGGTGCGGTTGTGGAACAGGCTCGTCGACAGGAGCGGCTCCTTGCCGGCCCGCTCCTTGGCGCGCACCGACAGGAAGAACCACAGCAGTACGAGCGCACCGAGGACGATCAGAGCGATCATCAGCCAGATGTTGTTGTCGGCTGCCAGGATCCCCGTGACGACGAGGATGAGGCCGACGGCCGAGAGAACCGCCCCGGCGGTGTCGAAGGGGCGCGTGGCATCCGGCGGCAGGGGGTCCGCGATCCGGCGGCTCAGGAGGATGATCAATGCGATCACCACGGCCTGGAACACGAAGGCCGCCCGCCAGCTGATGGCCGAGGTGATGAGTCCCCCGATCAGTGGCCCGGCGGCCGCGCCGATGCCTCCGAGCGCCATGATGGTCCCGAAGGCACGCGCACGTGAGGTCATCTCGGTGAAGAGGAGCGTCGTGAGGATGTAGACGGGCGGGATGAGCAGCGCGGTGCCGACGCCCTCGAGGATCGAGTTGCCGAGGATGAGGATGCCCAGTCCCGGGGAGACCGCGCTCAGCAGGGCGCCGACGCCGTAGATGGCGAGGCCGGCCAGGAAGCACCGCTTGCGTCCGTAGCGGTCGGTCAGCTTGCCGCCGGGGATCATCAGCGCCGCCATGACCAGCAGGAAGATCGTGATCGCGACCTGCACCCCCTGCACGGTCGTGTCGAGGTCCTCGCTGATGTCGTTGATCATCACGTTCATGTTCGAACCGGCGAAGCTGCAGATGAACTGGGCCAGGGCGAGCGGGGCCAGCACACCGCGCAGGGCACCGGGCGCGCGTCCCGGGGTATCGGCTTCGGCCACCGGCGCTGCTCCCTTCTGCACTGCCTCAAGCCTGCGCCGCGGCCCGCCTCGCCGCACGCCGGGTCAGGGGGCTGCGCCCCCATGCGCCGTACCCGGTGAGGTTCTAGGGTTGAAACCAAGGCACACCAGTGATCACGGCCATCCCATCCCCTCGTATTGCCCCGTGCTCGGGCGGGACCCCACCCCGGAGGACGTGCACCATGTCCACTGCATCCGACACCCCCGTCCTGGACACCCTCGCCGCGATGACGGTCGACTCGCTCGAGCGGTGCGGCTTGGCCCCGGACATGCTCCTGATGACCCGCATCGCGGCCCTCGCGGCATCGGACGCCCCGCCGATCTCCTACGCAGCCCACATCGACCCCGCCCTCCAAGCCGGCCTGACCGCCGAGCAGTTGCAGGACGTGCTGGTCGCCATCGCCCCCATCGTGGGCACCGCCCGCGTCATGACGGCAGCCGGCAACATCGCGACCGCGCTGGGCATCGCCATCGCGGTCGCCGAAGCCGAGATCGAGGCCCAGGGCTGACACGGACCACGCACGGCAACCACGGGACGGCGCGCGGGCAGGGCGCCGTTCCGGTGCTGAGGACGCAGATCCAGACAGGAGCGCAGCGATGGCTAAGAGCGCGACCACCACGATGCGCGCGGTCCCCGGCAGCACACCCGAGGAACGCGCGGCCCAGGGCAAGGAGGCACGGAGCCGCTCGCCACGGTCGGGGCACGCCGTGTACCGGCCGTCTCCGGACAGACCGGACCCACTGGCGATCCTGGAGGCGCAGTCCGCGGCTCGGGTAGCCGAGCTGGTCCCGATCCGCTACAGCAGGATGTCGGAGTCGCCCTTCCGGTTCTACCGGGGAGCCGCCGCGATCATGGCGTCCGACCTGGCCGGCAGCCCCGACTCGGGGATCACGGTCCAGCTGTGCGGGGACGCGCACCTGCTGAACTTCCGGCTGCTGGCTTCTCCGGAGCGGCGGCTGATGTTCGACATCAACGACTTCGACGAGACCCTGCCCGGACCCTGGGAGTGGGACGTCAAACGACTGGCGGCGAGTTTCGTCATCGCGGGCCGGGCGAACGGCTTCGACGACGCCGAGCGCGCAGGGATCGTGAGCGCTGCCGTGCGCTCGTACCGCGAGGCGATGCGCGGCTTCGCCGGCATGGGCAACCTCGAGGTCTGGTACGCGAAGATCGACGCGGACCGACTGGAGGCCCTCACCACGCAGCTCGACAAGGGCGGACGCAAGAAACTGGCCCGTGCCATGGCGAAGGCCCGTACGCGTGACACGCTGCAGGTCTTCGACAAGCTCACGGAGCTGGTCGACGGCCGGCCGAGCATCGCGGCGGACCCCCCGCTGCTGGTGCCGGTCGCGGACCTGCTGCCGGACGTCGAGCGCGGGGAGCTCGAGAGCCGGTTCCGCCGCCTGGTGGACACCTACGGCCTCACGATGGCGAGTGACCGGCGGGCGCTCCTGCAGGACTACCGGATGGTGGACATGGCCCGCAAGGTGGTCGGCGTCGGCAGCGTCGGGACCCGCTGCTGGATCTTGCTGCTGCTCGGCCGCGACGGCCAGGACCCGCTCTTCCTACAGGCCAAGGAAGCCGACACCTCCGTGCTCGCCCCGCACGTCGGCGCGAGCGTGTACCGCAACCAAGGCGAGCGCGTGGTCTCGGGACAGCGGTTGATGCAGGCCGCGAGCGACATCTTCCTCGGCTGGGAGCGGGTGGACGGGATCGACGGCAAGCAGCGCGACTTCTACGTCCGCCAGTTGCGCGACTGGAAGGGCATCGCCATGCCGGAGACGATGTCGCCCGGACAGCTGGAGACTTTCGGCGAGCTGTGCGGCATCACCCTCGCCCGTGCGCATGCGCGGTCGGGCGACCGGATCGCGATCGCCGCGTACCTGGGCCGCGGCGAATCCTTCGACCGGGCGCTCGTCACCTTCGCCGAGGCGTACGCCGACCAGAACGAACGCGACCACCAGGCCCTGGTCGACGCGGTACGCGCGGGCCGGCTGCCGGCGCAGGAACTGCCAGGGGCCTGACCGCGTCACGGCACACCGTCGTCAGGACGCCCCGGTCGCTTCGGGGTCGCCGGTGTCCACGGGCTGCTCGGAGAGCGGAGCGGGCGGATGTGCCGTGCCGGCGGGGAGCAGTTCGGTCGTGGCGAAGGAGATCACGGCCGCGAGAATGGCGATCGGGATCATGGCGGAGCTGCCCAGCAGCAGCACCACGAGGACCACGCTGCTGACCGGGAGCCGCATGACGGCCGCGGTGGCCGCTGCCATGCCCGCCGCCATGGCCGGTACGGCGCCGAGGCCGGGCAGGGGAGCCAGGACGACTCCGGCCGCGGCTCCGAGGAAGACGGCGGGGAAGATGGCGCCGCCGCGCATGCTGCCCAGACAGAGGGCGTAGGCGATCGTCTTGAGGAGCACGACGGCGATCAGCGCACCGACGCCCCAGGCCTGTGGGGCGGCGGCCAGCTCGCCGAGGGTGGCCTGGCCCGACAGGGCGACGTCCGCGGGCGAGCGGCCGGTGATCAGGGAATAGAGGGCAGCGCAGGACGCAGCGCCCAGTGCGCACAGGACGGTACGGGGCAGCACCCGGGCGGAGACGAAGGCCGCGACCCGTCGGCCCGCCTCCAGGACCGGGTTCAGGAGTACGGCGAGGACGAGGGCGATGAGTATCGTCCAGAGGACGTCCGCGGGGTCCAGGCGCGGCAGGGGGGTGGGCAGCGTGAGGTTGAGGCTGCCGGTCTCCAGGCCGGTCCAGTGTCCGAACCCCGTGAAGACCAGGGCCCCGATTCCGCTGGAGAGCAGGGCGGGGAGCATGACCGCGAAGAGTTGGGGACCGCCGATCCCCGACACCTCGATCAGGAGTACGGCGGCGATCAGCGGGTTGCCGAAGATCGCCGCGATGGCGGCCGCCGCTCCGGCCGCGCCCAGCAGCGCGGTCGTCTGAGGGGTCGCCGGGGTCCGCGTGAGGTCCCGGAAGAGCAGGGCCAGGCCGCCGCCGAGGGCGACCAGCGGTGCCTCCGGTCCCAGGACCGCGCCCAGGGGCAGGCTCGCGGCCGCGGCGAGCACCACGCCCGGCAGCGCGGCCGGGGCCGTCGCGCCCGCGTGCAGGCCGCCGGCGGGTACGTGGCCGCCCCCGCCGGTGAACCGGCCGGCGATCAGGCCGACGATCAGGCCGGCGATCAGCAGCAAGGGCAGCGGCCACCACCAGGGGGCCGCGTCCCAGCCCAGGTGGTGCGGAAGGTCCGACCAGAAGACGTTCTGCAGTTCGTGGAGTCCGACGAGGAACCAGAACGCGATGAGCGACACCGGAATGCCGATCAGGGCCGAGTAGACGAGGATCACGAGGTAGCCGGGAGCGTGGAGGATCTCGCGCAGCCGGTCCGCCTCCTGCGGCTGACCGCTGGGAGCGTCAACGGGTCGAGGACTCGGCTCCTTCATGGAATTCCTTCTTCCTGGCCCCTGGCCGCGAGGTCCTTCGGGGCTGCTGCCACCCGCGTTGCGGTGCCGACGGCGCCCCCTGCGCCCTCGGCCGGACACCGCCGCCAGGGCAGCCGACCCCCTCGTCTCGATGATCCCTCCGGCCGGCGGTATGCGCCGCCGGAAGGTCCGTGGCCGCTGCACCGGGTCCCGGTCTCGACGCCGATGGTGCCGTGGCGGCCCAAGAGGTACGGCGCGCCCGGGGCGCCGTGGGAGGCGCCACCGTGGCGGGTGGCCGGCCGGCGCAGGGGTGAACCACGGGGGTCCGCACGGTGGGCGAGGTGTCGTCGAGCCCGAGGGCGAGGACCCACTGCTCTCCAGAGCGGCCCCGGAGGGTCAGAGCGTCTCGCTCAGTGAGTCCGCCAGGCGCTGCCGTGCCGCCCGTGCCGCCGGGAGCGCCGCCGCCGCCACCGCACCCAGCACCGCCCCGACGATCACCGCCAACAGCACGGAAAATGAAGGGAGTTGAGCGATCCCCGCGCCGATTCCACTCGACGCGCCCTGAGCGTCCACCAGCCAGCTGCCGGCCAGCGCACCCACCGTCGTCCCCACCACTGCGGATACGAGCGCGGTCAGACCGGCGGCCGTCACGATCATCGATCCGATCTGCCGGGGCGTCAGCCCGATCGCCTTCAGCGCGAGCAGGTCGCGGCCCCGGTCGCGTACGCCGGTGCTGATCAGCGTCAGCAGTTCGGTCAGCCCGATCAGCGCCAGCACCGCGATCAGGGCGGCGATCACTCCGCGCGCCGGCTCCAGTCGGTCGGCCGGATCGGGTGTCTCCCGGATCTCCAGCGTTCCGCCTGCCGCCGCGGCGAGCGTGCCGCTCACCGCGCGGGGGTCCGCCCCCTCGCGCAGCACCAGGGCGTGGAAGGCGGGACGCAGCTGCGGATCGCGCTCCCGCAGGGCGTCGATGGTCGTGGTGATCACCCGGCCGCCGGATTCGGGTTCGATGGTGCGGCCGACGAGGTGGAGGATCTGCGGCCGGCCCCCCACGGTCATCCGCACCCAGTCGCCGACCCGCACCCCGAGGAGATCCAGCAGCCCTTGCCCGGCCACCGCCTCGTCCGGCCCGCCGACCGCGCGCCCTTCCACCACCGCGGAGGGATACGGGTGGCCGGCCGTGCCCAGCCCGCGGAGCGTGATGGTGTCGGTCTGCCCCGGCACGAGCGCCGCCATCTCCGCGCCGGGATGGACCGCGGCGATGTCCGGGATCGTCGAGAGGGTCTTCTCCAGCTCCGAGTCCGACGGCCCGGCGGGCTGCTGGGCCCGTACGGTCAGTGCCGCGGGCAGTCCCATCTGCGCCGGCCGGCTGCGGAACTGGTCCAGCGTCGACCAGGCGACGAGCGCGACCGTGATGAGCACCAGCGGCAGGGCGAGCCGGGCCACGGGTATGACCGTCCTGCCGCGTCGCGCGAACGCCGCACGCCATCCCAGGACCAGGGCCGGGGGAACCCGCATCCCGAGAGCCCGCCTGCCGAGTGCGGTCATCGGCGCGGCGGAGGGCAACGCGGCCCGTGCCACGGGCACCGGCGGCACCCGTCCGGCCCGCCAGGCCGAGAGCCCGGTGGCAGCCGCGATCAGCAGCACCGCGCCGCAGGGGATGCCGATCATCAGCGCGGTGTGGCCGGGCAGGTCCTCCCAGACCGCCGCCGCCTCGCCGATCCGCCCCGGTATCCGGGCGCCCAGCAGGGCGATGGCCGCCGTGCCGAGGGCCGTGCCGAGGAGCGCGAAGGCCAGGTGCTGTACGAGGAACCCGCGGGTCACCTGGCCGGGGGTGAAGCCCACGGCCTTGAGGATGGCGATGTCCCTCAGCTGCCCGCGGACCCGGGCTCCGATGGCTCCGGACGCGGCGAGCGCCGCCGCCAGCAGGGCGCCGAGCCCGAAGACGGCGAACATCTGCCCGAGGAGCTGGTCGTCGCCGCCTGCCTCGGCCCGTGTCTGCTGCCACTTGGTGACCTGGGCCACCCGGTCGGCGCCGAGGATGGTCACGGCGCGCTGGACCATGAAGTCGGTGTCGTTCGGATCCTCCAGGCGCAGGCCCACGCTCTGCCCGGTGTCGCCGTGGGCGATCTCGTCGAGGGTGCCGGGGAGCACCCAGCCGATGCCCGGTCCGCCCCCGGGCCGGTAGCGGGGCTCGGCCGCCTCGGCTATCCCGCTCACCCGCAGTGCGCGCGGGGCGCCGTCCGGCCCGGTGGCCCGCACCGTGTCGCCCGGCTCGGCCCACAGGGCCCGCGCGACGGAACTTTCCAGCACGACGGTGCCGGCCCCGGCCCCGCCGTCCGGTGGGGTCAGCCAGCTGCCCGCGGTGACGATCGGCCGCCCCGTTGCAGGGGGCTCCACCGCGGCCGCGCGCAGCGTCGTCCCGGCCCGCGCGCCGCGCGACTCGACGGTCGTCGCGGCCGTGCGGTAGGGACCCGAGAGGGCGGCGATGCCGTCCACGCCGGTCAGGGCGTCCATGTCCGCCCCGGCGCGGGTGTGCAGCCAGATGTGCGCGCCCTGGGACTGGTTGAAGATCCGCTGCCACGGGTTCGCGGCATAGCTGAACAGCGCGCCGGCCAGGAGGAGCGAGGCAATGATCCCGGCGCTGGCCAGTACGACGAAGAGGGCTTCGCCGCGATGTGCGCGGAGGTCGGCGTGCGCCCAGCGCAGAGTGGCCCGCACGGTCACTCCTTCAGTTCGAGTACGCCGCGGACGCCACGGGCCGGCGCGCGGTGCCCGTCGCCGAGCTGTGCGTCGTCGGCGATGCGCCCGTCGAAGAAGCTGATGACGCGGTCGGCGGCGCTGGCCATCCGGGCGTCATGGGTGACCATCATGATCGTCTGGCCGCGCTGGTGGAACCGGGAGAGCAGCCGCAGCACCTCGCGGGTGCCCTTGCTGTCGAGGCTGCCGGCCGGCTCGTCGGCGAGGAGCAGCGCGGGGTGGTTGACCAGCGCCCGGGCGAGCGCGACCCGCTGCTGTTCGCCGCCCGACAGCTCGCCGGGCATCGCCCGCTCACGGCCTTCCAGTCCGAGTTCGGCGAGCAGTTCGGCGCGGGAGTCACGGGCGGCCTTCGGCGAGACGCCGGCGAGGAGGGCGGGCAGTTCGACGTTGTCGGCGACGGTGAGGTTGGAGACCAGGTTGAAGAACTGGAAGACGACGCCGATGCTGCGTCGCCTGAGGACCGCCCAGCGCGCCTCGCGGTACTCGTCGACCCGCTGTCCGTCGATCCAGAGCTTTCCGCCGTCGGGCCGTTGCAGGCCGCCGATCAGGTGCAGCAGCGTCGACTTGCCGGCCCCCGACGGCCCGGTGACCGCGACGAACTCGCCCGGCCGGACGGCCAGGTCCACCCCGCGCACGGCGTGCACCGGCGCGCCCTCGCCGTGGTGCGTCTTGGTCAGGCCCTCGGCGCGGACGATGGGTACGGCAGGAGCGGTGGTGGCGTCCTCGCTCATTCCAGCTCCTCCTGGCAGCGTTCCAGCCAGTCGAGGTCGGCCTGCAGGTGCAGCATGGCGCCCTCGATCAGCAGTTGGGAGATCTTGTTGTCGCGGTCCTCGGCTGCGGCCAGTTTCGACAGGTCCCGCATGGTGTTGAGGTACTGCCGCCGCTGCTTGTTGATCAGCGCGACCGGGTCGGCCAGACCCGATTCCGGCGCGAGAGCGAGCTTCATGAAGAACTCGTCCCGTACCCGGGGCTCCTCGGCGGTGTTCTCGAACCAGGCCAGCACGGCCTCGTGCCCGGCGTCCGTCAGCCGGTACGTGCGCTTGTTGGGCCGGCCCGACTGCTCGACTTCCTCGCCTTCGATCAGACCGCTCTTCTCCAGCCGGCCGAGGGTGACGTAGACCTGGCCGACGTTGGGCTGAGGGTACGCGGCGCCCAAGAGCTTCTCAAGGTCCTGCTTGAGCTCGTAACCGTGGGCAGGGGCACGGGCGAGGAGTGCCAGGAGCGCCAGCCGCACTCGCTCCCCCCTCCTTCCCGCTCCGTAGTCAACCGTTCACTCGGCATCGGGCCAGTGGCCACCGCCACCCGTCTTCTCTGCCTGGGCGTCTAGTATCGCCCATGCCTAACGGGTATATATAGGCCGCGATGGTCGGCGGCGCAGCCGGATCGTGAACTGGGAGGAACCTATGCGGTGGACGCGTGCCGCGGGTAGGGCTCTCCTGGTCGCGGCGGTGGTGCTGGCGGGATACGCCGGTTTCGGCGTCCGTGCGGACGGGGGTGCGGCCTCCGCGGCCCGCGGCCCCATGACGCTCGTGACGGCGGGCGATCTGACCGACTACCTCTCCCCGTTGCTGGACGACTGGAACGACGGCCATCCCGGCGAGCGCGTCACGCTCGTCGAGCTGCCCGACTCGGCGGACGAGACCCGGGCGCAGATGATCAGCGAACTGCGGTCGGGCAACAACCGGTTCGACGTGCTGAACATCGACGTCGCCTGGACGTCCGAGTTCGCAGCGGCCGGATGGATCTCCCCGCTCCGGCGTGACCGCTTCCCGCTGGACTCCTTCCTGCGGCCGGTCGTCGACACCGCGACCTTCGACGGCCGGCTGTACGCGGTCCCGTACGTCACCAACGCGGGACTGCTCTACTACCGCAAGGACGTCCTGGACGAGGAAGGCGAGGAACCGCCGCGCACCTGGACGGAACTCGTCCGCCAGGCACGCACGATCGCCCCGAAGCACGGGCTGGACGGCTACGCCGGCCAGTTCCTGCCGTACGAGGGGCTCACCGTCAACGTCACCGAGGCCGTGCACTCGGCGGGCGGTTCGATCCTGCAGGGCGACGGCGCCCGGGTGACCGTGGACTCCGACGCGGCGCGCGCCGGACTGGGCTTCCTCGCGGACGGCGTGAGGGACGGCTGGATCTCCCGCGACGCGCTCGGCTACAAGGAGGAGGAGTCCCGGCAGGCGTTCCAGGACGGCCGGCTGCTCTTCCTGCGGAACTGGCCCTATCTGTACGCGGACGCGAGCGCGGAAGGGTCGAAGGTGGCGGGCCGGTTCGGCGCCGTGCCCCTGCCCGGACCCGACGGGCCCGGCACCAGCGTGCTGGGCGGCTCCAACCTCGCCGTGAGCAGCCGAGCGCGGCATCCTGCGTCGGCAGCCGACCTCATCTCCTACCTCACGAGCGAACGCGTCCAGCGGAAGGTGCTCACCGAGGGCTCGCTGCCACCGGTGCGCGCCGCGCTGTACGAGGACCCCGAGCTGATCCGCGCGCATCCGTACCTGCCCACGCTCCGCCAGAGCGTGCTGTCGGCGGCGCCGCGCCCCAAGAGTCCGCGCTACGACCAGGTGAGCCTCGCCGTGCAGGCCGTGGGGCAGGACGTCATGGCGCTGCGCCAGACACCCGACGAGGCGGTCGCGCGGCTGGCGCGCGAGCTCGGGGCGATTTCCCGGACGGGCTGATTCCACTCCTGCACGCACCTCTCCAGAGGGCCTCTACTTACATGTTAAGTAGAGGCCCTCTCTCGTGCACCTGGGCATTCAGTGACAAATCACCCCAACTTTCGCCTGTTTTTGGACACATCGTTGACACCTTCCAGTCGCTGCTACTTAACATGCATGCATAACAGCGCACCTGATCCAGGGCGCTCTCGCATTCAGCAGACAGGTCGACGCGAGATGCTCAGCACCCTTCCGGCCGGCACCGGCCACCCCTCCCGCACCGCCCCCACACCCGACCCCTGGTGGCGCGACGCGGTGATCTACCAGGTCTACGTCCGCAGCTTCCTCGACAGCACTGGGGACGGCATCGGCGACCTGGCCGGCGTACGGGCCGGGCTTCCCTACCTCAGGAAGCTCGGTGTCGACGGCATCTGGCTCAGCCCCTTCTATCCGTCACCGCAGCACGACCACGGGTACGACGTCGCCGACTACTGCGGCGTCGATCCCGTCTACGGCAGCCTCGCCGAGTTCGACCGGCTGGTGGCCGACACCCACCGCCTCGGACTCAAGCTGCTGCTCGACATCGTTCCCAACCACTGCTCCAGCGAGCACCCGTGGTTCCGCGACGCGCTCGCCGCCGGGCCGGGCAGCGCGGCGAGGTCCCGCTTCCACTTCGCGCCCGGCCGCGGCCCGGACGGGGCGGAGCCCCCCAACAACTGGCGCGCCATGTTCGGCGGCCCCGCCTGGAGCCGGATCACCGAGCCCGACGGCACCCCCGGAGAGTGGTA
Organism: Streptomyces sp. MB09-01; assembly: GCF_033794505.1. NCBI lineage: Bacteria > Bacillati > Actinomycetota > Actinomycetes > Kitasatosporales > Streptomycetaceae > Streptomyces > Streptomyces sp. MB09-01. The sequence continues at coordinate 42,085 of NZ_JARAYQ010000002.1, forward strand.
CCTGCACCTCTTCACGCCCGAGCAGCCCGACCTGAACTGGCGCGACCCGGCCGTGGGCGACGACTTCGAGCGGGTGCTGCGCTTCTGGCTGGACCGCGGTGTCGACGGCTTCCGGATCGACGTTGCCGCCGGACTGTTCAAGCACCCCCAGCTGCCCGACTCGGACGATCCCGGCGCCGACGAGCGGGCCCGCGACGCCGTCAACCAGCTGGCGTGGAACCAGCCCGAGGTCCACGACGTATGGCGCCGCTGGCGCGCGGTCTGCGAGGAGTACACCGCCGGGGACGGCCACGAGCGACTGCTGGTCGGCGAGGTGTCCGTGCCGACCGCGCGCGAGCACGCCGAGTACGTCCGCCCCGACGAACTGCACCAGGCGTTCTTCTTCGACCTGCTCAGCGCACCCTGGGACGCCCAGGCCTTCCGCGCGACGATCACCGAGGCGATACGGGACATCGCCGGCACCGGCTCCACCGTCACCTGGGTCCTCAACAACCACGACCAGGTCCGCACGGTCACCCGCTACGCGGGCGAGCCCGGGGTGGAGGGCAGCGGACTGGGAGCGGCCCGCGCCCGCGCAGCGGCCCTCCTGATGCTCGCCCTGCCCGGCGCCGCCTACGTCTACCAGGGCGAGGAGCTCGGTCTCCCGGAGGTCCTCGACCTGCCCGACGAGGTCCTCACCGACCCGATCTTCCGCCGCACCGGCAGCCGCAAACACGTCCGGGACGGCTGCCGCGTGCCACTGCCCTGGTCCGGACACGCCTCCCCGTTCGGCTTCAGCCGGGAGGCGGTCGGCGCCACACCGTGGCTGCCGCAGCCCGAGTGGTTCGCCGAGCACGCCACCGACCGCGCCCTGGCCGACACCCGTTCCTTCTGGCACCTCTACCGCGACGGCCTCCAGCTGCGGCGCACCCTGCCGCAGCTCGGCGACGGCACCCTGCGCTGGCTGGACGCGCCCGCGCACGTACTGGCGATCGCCCGCGGCGAGGGCCTGGTCTGCGCGGTGAACTTCGGCACGGAGCCGGTGCCCGCCCCGGTCCTCGGGACTCCGCTGCTCGCCAGCGGCCCCTGCCCCGACGGGGTGCTCCCCGCGGCGACCGCGGCCTGGTGGGCAGGCGAGTACCCCGCCCCGTAGCCCGTAGCCCGTAGCCCGTAGCCCGTAGCCCGGGGACCCCGAGCCCCTCCCTCCCGCCCAGCCCCTGACTTCCTCGAAAGGACTCCTCATGCGACGACCCGGCAAGACGACCCGTCGGAGTGCCGCCACCGCGACGGCAGCCCTCGCCCTCGCCCTCGGCACCACCGCCTGCGGCGGCACCACCGGACCCGCGAGCGGCGGCGAACTCAGCGGCCAGACCGTCACCGTGGCAGGCGTCTGGACCGGCGCCGAGCAGCAGAACTTCAAGAAGGTCCTCGACGCCTTCACCGAGAAGACCGGCGCCAGGACGGTCTTCGTCCCCTCCGGCGACAACGTCTCCACCTTCGTCGGCAGCAAGATCGAAGGCGGCAACGCGCCCGACGTGGTGATGGTTCCCCAGGTGGGCGTGCTCCAGCAGTTCGCGAAGGAGGGCTGGCTCCAGCCGCTGTCCGACCAGACCGCCCAGACGGCCGGATCCACCCTCGCCCCGGTGTGGAAGGACTACGGGACCGTCGGCGGGACGTACTACGGCCTCTACTTCAAGGCCGCCCACAAGTCGACGGTCTGGTACGCCCCCGAGGCCTTCGCCCAGGCCGGCGTCGGCGAGCCCAAGAGCTACAGCGACATGCTGAAGACCGGCCGCACCCTCGCGGACTCCGGCCGCCCGGCCTTCGCCATAGCCGGCGAGGACGGCTGGACCCTCACCGACTGGTTCGAGAACATCTACCTCTCCCAGGCCGGACCGGAGAAGTACGACCAGCTTGCCCAGCACAAGCTGAAGTGGACCGACGAGAGCGTCGTCAGGGCCCTGACCACCCTCGGGGAACTGTTCAAGGACAAGCAGCTCGTCGCCGGCGGCGCCCAGGCGGCGCTGGGGACCGACTTCCCCTCGTCGGTCGCGCAGGTCTTCGGCCCCGAGCCCAAGGCGGGCATGGTCTACGAGGGCGACTTCGTCGGCGGCGTCGCCAAGGGCCAGTTCGGCAAGAAGCTCGGGCAGGACGCCAAGTTCTTCCCGTTCCCCTCGGTCGACGGCGGCAGGGCGCCGGTGGTCAGCGGCGGTGACGCGGCGGTCGTCCTGAAGGACGGCAAGAACGCCGGGGCCGGCATGAAGCTGGTCGAGTTCCTGGCGAGCTCCGAGGCGGCCGAGGTCTGGGCCGGCGCCGGCGGTTTCCTGTCCCCGAACAACGAGGTCGACTTCGCCAAGTACAGCGACGACACCACGCGCAGCACCGCCAACTCGCTCATCGCGGCGGGCAATTCGATCCGCTTCGACATGTCGGACCAGGCCCCGGCCGCGTTCGGCGGCACCAAGGGCGCGGGCGAGTGGAAGCTCCTCCAGGACTTCCTGCGCGATCCCTCGGACCCGCAGGCCACCGCCGCGAAGCTCGAGGCCGAGGCCGCCAAGGCCTACGGAAACTGAGGCGCCCGCCATGGCTGACACCATGACCGCCCGCCCCGCGGCCGACGGGCGGCGCCGGGCCCAGCGCAGGAAGCGCCGCCTCGCGGTCGTCTTCGTCCTGCCGGCCCTGCTGCTCCTCGGCGCGCTGGTCGTCTACCCCGTCCTCTTCTCCTTCGGCCGCAGCCTCTTCGACGCGGACGGCGACCGGTTCGTCGGAGCCGCGAACTACGCGGCGATCGTGCAGGACCCGGCCACCCTCAAGGCGATCCGCAACAGCGCCGTCTGGGTCGTCGTCGCCCCGACGCTGCTCACCGGCCTCGGGCTGATGCTCGCCGTGCTCACCGAGAAGGTGCGCTGGGCGACCGCGTTCAAGCTCGTGCTCTTCCTGCCGATGGCCGTCTCGTTCCTCGCCGCGGGCATCATCTTCCGGCTCGCCTACGAACAGGACCCGGACCGGGGCGTGCTCAACGCCGCCGTCGTCGGTGTCCACGACGGTTTCGACGACGCCGCCGCCTATCCGACGGCCCGGCCCCGGGAGGGCCACGGTCTGACGGGCGGGGCGGGCGGCCCGTACAGCACCGGGAGCACCGTACGGCCCGGGGGCTCGCTCAGCCTCGGGTTCATCGGGGTCGCACCCGACGCGGTGCCCGCCGACGCGAAGGCCGCTTCGGAGGCGGCTGGCGCGGCTCCCGGCACGGACGCGATCGGGGGCGTCGTCTACCTCGACTTCGCCCCCGGTGGCGCGGGCACCCCGGGCAGGGTCGACCCGGGCGAGAAGGGGCTGCCCGGCATGACGGTCGAGGCCGTACGGGACGGCCGGGTGGCCGCGACCGCCACCACGGCGGAAGACGGCTCCTTCCGACTTGCCGGGCTGGCCGACGGGGACTACGCCGTCCGGCTGCCCGCGGCCAACTTCGACGCCCCCTACCAGGGCGTGAACTGGCTCGGTCCCGCGCTGGTGACGCCGGCCATCATCGGCGCCTACCTGTGGGTCTGGACGGGCTTCGCGATGGTCCTGATCGGCGCCGGCCTCGCGGCCATCCCGCGCGACGCGCTGGAGGCCGCGCGGATGGACGGTGCCACCGAGAGCCAGATCTTCCGCAAGATCACCGTGCCGTTGCTCGCGCCGGTGCTCACCGTCGTCTTCGTGACTCTGGTGATCAACGTGATGAAGGTCTTCGACCTCGTCTACATCATTGCGCCGGGCCCGGTGCAGGAAGAGGCGAACGTGCTCGCCACCCGCATGTGGCTGGTCTCCTTCGGCGGCGGCAACGACCAGGGGCTCGGCAGCGCGCTCAGCATGGTGCTCCTGCTGCTGGTCGTCCCAGCGATGATCTTCAACGTCCGGCGTTTCCGAAGGAGTGGAGCATGAGCGGCCACAGCACCGTCGAGCGGCGCGGGCCGTCCCGGCGGACGACGGCGGTCCGGCCCGTCGCCCCGTCCCCCTCCGCCTCCGCGCCGGCGTCCGCACCCGGACGGCGTCGCGGGGGCCGCCTCTCGCGCCTCCTGGGCAGCTCCGTCGTCCAGGGCGTCCTGATCCTGGTCGCCCTCGTATGGATCACGCCGCTGGCGGGCCTGCTCCTGTCCTCCCTGCGCTCCGAGCAGGACAACGCCACCGGTGGCTGGTGGACCGCGCTCACGGATCCGTCCCAGCTGTCCCTGGACAACTACAGCGCCCTGCTGCAGGACTCCGGCATCGCGGCGGCCTTCTGGAACACCGTCCTGATCTCGGTGCCGACCACCGTCCTCGTGGTCGCCATCGCGGCCATCGCCGGATACTCCTTCGCGTGGCTGGACTTCCCCGGCCGGGACGGCGTCTTCCTGGTGGTCGTCGGGCTCCTCGTCGTGCCCGTGCAGATCGGCCTGCTGCCCGTGGCCAAACTCTTCGGTGCGGTGGGACTGTTCGGCACGGTCGCGGGCGTCGTCCTGTTCCACGTCGCCTACGGTCTGCCGTTCGCGATCTTCCTGCTGCGCAACTACTTCGCCGAGATACCGCGCGAGATGCTGGAAGCCGCCCGGATGGACGGCGGCAGCGAGTGGCGGATCTTCTCCCGGCTCGTGCTGCCGCTCGGCCGGCCGGCCCTCGCGAGCCTGGCCATCTTCCAGTTCCTCTGGGTCTGGAACGACATGCTCGTGGCGCTGCTGTTCGCGGACAGCGGGTCCCAGCCGCTCACCGTCGCGCTGCAGTCCCAGATGCGGCAGTTCGGAAGCAACATCGGCGTCCTCGCGCCGGGGGCGTTCCTGTCCCTGGTGGTCCCGCTGATCGTCTTCTTCGCGTTCCAGCGCCACTTCGTCCAGGGCGTGATGGCGGGCTCGGTGAAATAGCCGCCCCGCCTTTCTCCCCAGCGCAGGCCCTGTTGCCGGTGTCCCGTCCGCGGGCCGCCGGCAGCAGGGCCCGCGCCGTCTCCTGGCGGCCCCCGTCCCCCGGAGCTCACCGCCTTCCATCGCCGCAACCTCTGGTTGTAACCTGCGGAGATCGCCCTTGACCTGCGTGATGCAGGCAGGGAGCAGACGAACCGGGAGTCAATTCATGCTTCGCACCATGTTCAAGTCCGACATCTGACATTTGGGCATCTGTGCAGGTCAGGACCTTGATGGCTGGGCACAGGTCAGCAAACACTCAGCATGAGACCGAACCCCGTTCCGCCGATGCTGACCTCCGGGCGAGACAGCGGGGGACCGGGCCGGCGGTCGTCGAGCATGATCGCCGCCCGTGGACCGCTGGCCGGTCGCCCGTTTCACGAGCGAGCACCTAGGAAAGACGGGGGCGTCCGGCGTTGGCACGTGGGAAGGTCGCTGTGTTCCGTGACGCCCGGTCGGCTGGCTCAGCGGTCAGCGCGGGTGCTGGGCCTCGCCGGGGATGTCGTGGGGTCACCACTGGGCGATGAGCGGGGCGTCCGGTTCGTGCTGCCGCCAGGCTTCGGTGAGGCGGGCGAGGCGGTGGGGGGCGGCGATGCCGTGCATGGTTGCGATCTTGCCGTTGATGATGTCGAACATCGTGGAGCCGACGACCTGGTCGCCGACCACGAAGAGGATGGCGGGGACGCCGTTGACGAGTGCGTAGTGGATGGCGGGCGTGCCACCGGCAAGTCGCCGCTTCGCGTCCGTGGGTTTGAAGCCGGCCCGTACGACGGCGGCGATGCGCTGCGGAGTGTCGTAGCGCAGCAGCTTCTCGGCCAGGCCGCCGGCGCCGTCGGAGATCGCGGTCGCGTCGTCGGTGAGCAGCGCCACCAGCCGTTCGGTGCGGCCCGAGGCGGCGGCGGCGAGGAACTCCTCGACCATCCTGCGGGCGGATGCGGCGTCGACTTCGGCGCCGCCGCTGCGGGCGGCGGTGATGCGGCGGCGAGCCCGGTGGAGGTGCTGCTGGCTCGCGGACTCGGTGATGTCGAGGATCTCGGCGATCTCGGCGTGGCTGTAGGAGAACGCTTCGCGCAGGACGTAGACGGCCCGTTCGGCGGGGGACAGGCGCTCCATGAGCGTCAGCAGGGCCAGGGAGACCGATTCGCGCTGTTCGAAGGTGTCGGCCGGGCCGAGCATCGGGTCGCCGTCGAGGAGCGGTTCGGGCAGCCAGGCGCCGGCGGTGCGTTCGCGGCGGGCTTGCGCCGAGCGGAGCCGGTCGAGGCACAGGTTGGTGACGACCTTGGTCAGCCATGCTTCCGGCACCTTGATCCGCTGCCGGTCGGCGGCCTGCCAGTGCAGGAACGCGTCCTGCACGGCGTCTTCGGCGTCGGTGGCGGAGCCCAGGAGCCGGTACGCCAGCGAGGCCAGCCTGTTCCGGCTGGCCTCGAACCGACTGGTGTCGAAATGATCAGTGGCGGCGCTGTCCATGTGAACCACCTTAAGAACGCCGCTTTCTGTGACGCTGGGCGGGGGCGTCCCAGGCCGGTGGGTGCTGTGGTGTCAGACCGTCGCGTGCAGGGCCGGCTGTGCGTCCCTGTCTTCGACGGTGGCGGTAGGACGGCGGCGCAGGTTGCCGGCCAGGCACAGCACCACGCCGAGCGTGAGCCACGCCACCAGGACGGTGGCGGAGCGGGTGGCGCCGTGGCCGTCGAAGAAGGCGGTGGAGCGCAGCAGTTGGCCTCCGGCCCCGGGGGGTAGCAGTTGGCCGAGGGCGCCGGACCAGCCGGGCAGCATCTCGGGTGCGGTCGCTGTGCCCGACAGGGGGTTGCCGATGAGCATCATCGTGGCGGCGCCGAGCCCGAAGCCGACGTACCCGAGCAGTGACTCGAGGCCGAGGATGCTCAGGGAGGTGGCTGCGATGGTCACGGCGATGGCGCCGCTGTTGGCCCAGTAGGAGCCGTCGAGTGAGCCGAGCCAGAACTGCAGGATCGCTGCCACGGCAAGTCCGCCGGTGATGGCGAAGGCGAACGCTCCGGTGACGCGGCGGAGGTTGCCGCGGACGAGCCTGGTCAAGAGCAGGGCGGCGAGTAGGCCGCCCATGACCAGTGGCAGAGCTCCGGCGGACAGTCCGGCACCGCGCGGGTCACCGGCCGGCAGCGGGATGAGGTCGCGGGCGGTGACCGCAGTGCTGCTTCCCTGTCCCTGGCTGAGACCGGTCGCGATGCTGTTCAGGGCCTGCGCGACTGCGGTGCTTGCGGCGGATGCGGTGATGACCTGTGGGGTGCCAGAGCTCAGGTCGATCGCCCCGTACACCTTGCGGTCGCGGATCAGTTGTTCGGCGGCGGCCGTGTCGGCGACCTCTGTGACCTCGAAACCGTCGGGAAGCCGTTGGTCGAGTAAGGGCGTGATCTGCTTGACGGCGGGTGCGGGCCCGGCCACGGCGATCGGCACATCATGCACCGATGAGCGTACTGACGGCCAGGCGAAGGCGGTGAGCAGCAGGCTGATGCTCACCGTGAGCAAGGCGACTGCCCTGGCCACGCTCGGCCAGGGTGAGGGCGACGCGTTGGCCGGGGCCGCGGCTTGAGTGGACATGCTTCTCCTTCAGAGGAGGGGGTTCATCGCCGGGCGAGCGGGGTTTCGGTCTCGGCGCGGGTCAGCTCTTCCCGATTGCGGTCGCAGCAGAAGCCGCTGATGCGGGCCTTCTCGAGATGGACTGTCAGGACGCCGTCGAGTTCACCAGTCAGGCAGGGGGTGAGTGCCGGGTTGCCGTTCACCATGGTGGTTTCGCTGGATGGGCACGGCGCTTCGAGTGGCTCAAGGTCTTGAAACAAGGCCTGGGTGTGTTGCCCGGTGAGCGTGCGGACGCAGCTACGCGACCGACTTCTCGGCGAAGGACACATCCGAGGCGGCAGCGGCCAGGCGGTGCTTGCGCTTGCGCAGGCCGAAAGTCGGGTGGGAGGTGGCCCACAGCGACATCTTCACGATGCCCGCCTTGATCCGGGCGGCCTTGCGGCCGCCCATGTACTTCGGCTTTGCCTGCCCTTCGCGGTCGACCATCTGCAGGATTCCGTCCCGCCGCCCGAGGCTGATGTGGTTGCCCGGGTACTCCAGCCTGGTGTTCGCGATCTTGCTGCCGGTCAGGCGTCCCACGATCGCGTCCGTGGCCTGCCGGCCGGTGTAGCCGGCCGAAGCGCAGGACATCGGCAGCGGCCGGCCGTTGTCGCCGATGGCGTAGGCGCTGTCACCGGCGGCGTAGACGTTCGGGTGCGAGACCGACCGCATGGTGCGATCCACCACGATCCGGCCGTCCTCGGTGACCTCCAGCCCGCTTACGGCGGCGATGGGGCTGACCGCGAACCCCGCCGTCCACACGGTGGCGTCTGCCGCCAGGGCGGTTCCGTCGGCGCACAGCACCCGCGTCGCTTCGACGGCTTCGACGCTGGTGTGCTCCAGGACAATGATGCCCAGCCGGTCGCAGGTCTGGCGCAAGTGGGTGCGGGCTCCGGGGGAGAGCGGGGCGCCCAGCTCTCCGCGCGCGACCAGCGTCACCGACAGGCCGGGCCGGGATTCGGCGATCTCGGTGGCGGTCTCGATGCCGGTCAACCCGTCGCCGACGACCAGGACATGCCGGCCTTCATCCCGCTTGCTCAGGCTGTCCAGGCGCTCGCGCAGGCGCAGCGCGGAGGGCCGTGCGGCGACATCGAAGGCGTGCTCGGCCACGCCGGGGACGCCGTGGTCGGCGCCGTGGCTACCGAGTGCGTAGAGAAGCGTGTCGTAGCCGAGCTCGCCGCCGCCGTCGGCATCGGCCACGCCGACGACCTGGCGCTCGGGGTCGATGGTGGTGACACGGGCCCGGCGCAGCCGTATCGCCGTGCCCGCGAAGACCTCGGCGAGCTGTGGAGCCTCGATCTCCTGGCCGGCCGCGAGCTGGTGCAGCCGCAGCCGCTGGACGAAGTCCGGCTCGGCGTTGACCACGGTGATCTCGGTGTCCGCCGGGGACAGCCGGCGGGCCAGGGTTCCGGCCACGTACGCCCCGGCGTAGCCGGCGCCGAGGACGACGATGCGGTGCTTCATGTCTCGCTCCTGTCGGTTCGCTTGCTTCCGGTGACTTGAGCGGAACAACGACCCGATTCCTGACAACAACTGGATGTGATGCGGGTCACGGGTCGGCAGGGCTATTGCGAGGCCGGTTCGGGGGCGGGTGCACGGTCGATGAAGCCCGGCAGCTCTGGGCGTGTCTGCGTTTGTGTTCGGTCGGCGGCGCCGGCAGATGTGCGGGGGCAGGGCACGACGGCAACCGGCCCCAGGTCGATCCGGGCGTCCATGGCCAGGCGGAGGGTGCCGTACGGGTTGACGTTGGACCAGAACGGCGCGGTCAGGCCCCTCCGGTCCTCGTCTCTGAGCGTCTTCGTTCATGCCGGTTCGGCCAGAACTTGCCGGACCAGCAGTGTGTTGATGATGGACGAGTGCGTACTGGAGCATGTCCAGGGCGAGCGTCGAGGTCTCGGCGTGCTCTTTGTCCGGGCCGGTAGGGCGTCGTCCTTGCCGTAGGGGAGCACGGTGGTTGCGCTGTTCCCGTTCTCCATCAGGTGAGTAGCCCCGGGGCCTGGGCCGGGGCCGCGTCACCGGTGCAGCGTGCCCCGGACAACGGATACACGCCCTGACCGGCGACACCCCGGCCGTCCACCGCTTCTCGTGGACACAACCGAGGGACCTGATCGGAGGGGGCAGGATCTCCCGTCTCCAGCGGCCTGCGGGCGCCGGTGCCCGTCAGAGGGCGAGCGCGATGGAGGCCGTGACCCGCTTGCCGACGGGCTCGCGGTGAATCTGGAAGGCCAGCGCTACGGCCATGATGATCTCCAGCCCGTGCTGTCCCACCCGGGTGGGATCGGGAGGCAGGATCGCTGGTGGGTCCGGGTTGCTGTCCCAGACGGCCACATCCACGCACCCCTCCCGGACTTCGAGACTCAGCAGGCTGGGGCCGGGCGCGTATGTGCGAGTGTTGGTGACCAGCTCACTGACGACCAGCTCCACCAGATCCAGGGCGCGGTCGGAGACGTGCACGCCGTGGGCGGCCCGCACCTCGGCCAGGAAGGAACGGTCAGCTGTCGGGCCTCGGCGATCGGCTCGCTGCCCTCGAATCCCGCGGAGAACACTATGGGGTGAGGGAGCCGCGGCGCATCAGGGTCTGGTCTCCCTGCCGATTCGTCCGGCAGGCGCCGCCCCACTCTCGGGAGGTCACGCCGCCGAAGCCGTTCCCGACTCACGCCGTCGCATTCCTGTTCATTGTCGGGCGCCGGCACTGCTACGAGCGGGCGGCTGCGGCAGACATGACGACGCCCGTAATGAGCAGTGCCAAGCCAAGGACGAGGACGGACGAGCCGCGCCCGGGCAACACCTGCATCGCCAGTCCGGCCAGAGCGAGCGGTGCGCCGACGGCGGCCGGCGCCTTTTCGATCCTTCGTTCCGGCATGGGCTGCTCATTCCTGGGCTGTGGAAACGGTCCATGGGGACTGATCCGGCCTGCGAGATCTGGCTCACTTCGGGGACGTGAGCCGCCGATCCGCTTCATGGGCGCGACGCGACGGCTGTGCGGACGACGGCCATGCGAGGGGCGGATGAGGAATGCCTGCCAGCCAGGGGCGCGGCGGTGGCGGGACGCGGAGGACCGTCCCCCGACGGTCTCGGTCCGCGGCGCGACCGCGACGGCGGTCCGCTCGGGCCGTGGGAGGAGCCCGCACAGCGGAGATGGTGAAGAGGCAGAGTGGCGCGGGGCGGCGGGCACGGCGATGGCTTTCGGTGTCGGCGGTGATGAGGGCGTACTGCCCCCCGGACGCCGACCAGACTTCCCGGCACACCGTGCGCCGAACTCCTGTCGCGTTCCTTGCACCGTATCCAGGGGAGAGGCGGAAGTCTGCCCCGAGTCCCCGGCATCGTCAGATCGGTGCCTGGTTGTGATCAGCCCTGGCGGGATGCGCACCACCAGGCGGCAACGGCCGCCAGGATCAGGGATCCGGCGGCGATGGGCCCGGCCGCTGCCCGGCACCGTGTAGAGGGCGGTGTCGGTAGCGGTGAGGATCACGCCCACCGCCGACAGCGGCGAGCGGGGGCAGCGGACGGCCCGGCGGGAGCCCGCATCGCACCCATTCCTTGGAGCGCCGGCACACCTCGCCGCCGCCCTGGCCGCCTGGGCCGGCGCAGGGCTCGCGGGCCCACTCGGAGGCCGCCCGGCTGCTCGCCGCGCCGGATGCCGTCTCCGTCTCCCTCGTGGCATCCTTGCCGGCCACGGCCGCCTCGTGGGCAGCCCCAAACGAACGGGTCGTGGCTGACGGACGCCCTCGAGGCAGGCTTCAGGAAGTACGGGGCTCGCCAGCACGGGCAGCCGGCTCGCTCGGCGACTGATCGTCCGCCTCACGCGAATCGGCTGACGTCGTGTGTCGACGGCGCAGGGCCCAACCGGCCAGGACTGCGGCTCCGGCGAGTGCATAGGCAACCGTGCCGGTCGCGCCGCCGAGGGACCGGCCGGCGATGTAGACGGCCGCGCCCGCGAGGGCGACGCCGAGCCATTCCCAGCGGCCGTCGAGCGCGACCAGGGCGATCAGCAGGAGCGCGTACCAGGAGTAGCCGGGGGTCATGAGCAGGAAGGCCGTTCCGGTGACCAGCAGGGCCCCGCTCCAGGGGCGTGCGGGGTCCCCCCGGCGCAGGACGTGGGCGACCACGGCGAGCATGCCGACGACGACCAGCGGCAGCGCCCAGGCGTCCGGGAAGAGGAGACGGAGCAGGGCGTAGCGCCCGCCCGCGGTGGCGTCCTCGTAGCCCTCTTCCTCGGCGTAGCCGCCGAGATAGCCGAACACGGACGATCGGGAGCCCAGGACGTACGGCAGGTAGGCGAGGGCGACGACCACGGCGGCGGGCACCAGCACGCCGACCACGTCTCGTGTGCGCCGTACCCCGGACAGGGCACCAGGCAGCAGGACCGCGGGCAGCATTTTGGTGGCGATCGCCAGGCCGAGCAGCGCGCCGCCGGTCACCCGGTGCCGGGCCACCACCCCGAGGGCGGCGACGGACAGGAGCACGGCGAGGACGTCGACGTGGGCGTTGTTCACCGCCTCGATCGGCACTGCCGGGCACCACGCCCAGTAGACGGCGTGACGGGGATCGCCCCGGCGGCGCAGGATCAGCACCAGCGCACAGGCCGTCGCCACGGACAGCAGGGCCGCGCCGGTCTGCAGTGCCTTGTGCCGGACGTCCGGTGGCGAGAGGGCATGGACCAGCAGGAAGTAGCCCTCGGCGACGGGCGGGTAGATCGTGTGCACCTGGGGGCGGTTGATGCGGGTACACGTCCCGTCGCCCACCGGTGCCCGGTCCGGCCCTGCGCAGGCGGCGGAGCCCTGGGGGAAGAGCCAGTCGTCGCGCAGCCGGGCGAGCGCCGGGTCTGCGGGCGAGTGGTCGTACGGGGAGATCCCGGCGGCCTGCACCCTGCCGTCCCAGGCGTAGCGGAAGGAGTCGGTGCTCGTACGGGGAGCCGCGACCAGCCCGGTGGCGGCGACCGCCACGGCGCCTGCGAGTACCAGGGGGACGACGTGCCGGGCCGGCACCCGGCGCAGGGCCCACGCCGCAGCGGCGAACAGCGCCCACGTGGCCGCGTACCACCAGAAGAGTCCGACAGGGTCCGCGAAATAGCCGTCCTTGCGTACGGTCGGCACGAGGGTGGCGGTCAGCGCCGCCAGCAGCAAGGCGGCGACGGCGGTGTGGCGGCTGTTCATGGCGACAGCCTGGCAGCGCAAGGGCGCCGGGCGTGCCCCGCCCGGCCCGACGTACGCGTTTCGTAAGGTGTCGAAGGCACCGCCGGACGACCGCGGGCGCTGTGATGGGAGGCATGACTCCCCGAACGCGTCGGCGCCCCCTCCTCCCGTCCGTGCGACCGCCCACATTCTCGGGACGCCTGCACGACGCCCGTACCGCCACGTCCGTCGGACGGTGGCTGGGCCTCGCTTTCGCCGTGTGCTTCGTGACGGGGCTGATCAGCCACTACCTCCAGCACCCGCCGGGCTGGCCGGCCGTTGAACTGCCGAGCCGGCCGGTCTGGGGGTACCGGCTCACGCAAGGACTCCACATTGCCTCCGGACTCGCGGCGATCGTGCTGCTGCTCGCGAAGCTGTGGGCGGTCTACCCCCGCTTGTTCGTCCGGCCGCCGGTCCGGTCGGTGCGGCATGCCCTGGAGCGGCTCTCGGTGGCGGTACTGGTGGCGACCGCGGTCTTCCAGGTCTTCACCGGACTCCTCAACGTCGTCGAGTGGTACCCGTGGCCGTTCTCCTTCGTCCCCGTGCACTTCGCCGTGGCCTGGGTGGTGGCGGGCTCGATCCTGTTGCACGTCGCTGTGAAGTGGCCGGAGATCAAGGCCCATTGGGCGCGACGATCGGCGGGGACCTCGGAACTTGCGGCCGAGGACGTCAAGGACCGGCGCTCGCTCCTGCTGGGTGTCGGCGCGGCGGTCGGGGTGGTGACACTGACCACGGTCGGACAGTCCTTCACCCCGCTCAAGCGGCTCGACCTCTTGGCCCCGCGGCATCCCGACCACGGACCGCAGGGGCTTCCGGTGAACCGTACGGCTGCCGCGGCCGGCGTGACGGAAGCGGCCCTGCGCGACTGGCGGCTGGAGGTGAAGGGGCCGGTGCCGTACAGCCTGACCCTCGACGAACTGTGGTCGCTGCCCCGGACAGAGGTGCGGTTGCCGATCGCATGTGTCGAAGGCTGGAGCGCGGAGGCCCGCTGGAGCGGCCTGCGGGTGCGTGACCTGGTGGCGCGGGCCGGCGGGCGGCCGGGCGCCGGCGTGCGCGTGGTCTCTCTCGAAGCGCAGGGTGCCTACCGGGTGATGGAAATGGGCCGGGAGTACGTGCAGGATCCGCTGACCCTGCTCGCTCTCACCCTGAACGGCGAGACCCTGTCGCCGGATCACGGTTACCCGGCGCGGATCATCGCGCCGAACCGGCCGGGCGTGCTGCAGACCAAGTGGGTCACCCGCCTGGAGGTGTTGTGAACAACGAGGACGCCGGTGCTCGTGCGGTGGGAGCGGTCCGCTACGGCGTGGGCTCCCTCGGACTGCTGCTGATGGGAATCGGAGCGTGGCAGCTGACCGTGGTGCCGGACCCCTGGGAGGTGGGCGTCTGGCTCGTCGGTGCGCTGGTCCTGCACGACGCGCTGATCGCGCCCCTCGTCCTGGTCCTCGGGTTCCTGATCGCAGCTGTCCCGGCCAGGGGAGTGGTAAGGGGTGCCCTGATCGCAGGCGGCGCGACGGTGCTGATCACGCTCCCGCTGCTGCTCCGACCGGGCTCCCCGCCCAACCCGTCCGCGCTGCCCCTTCCTTACGGGCGGAACCTGCTGCTGGTCCTCGGAGCGGTGGTGATCTCGGCCATCGTGGTGGCGGTGGCGGGGCGCCACCTCCCACGGCGCCCTCGCGGCGGGGGCGGTCCCGCCGCCCGGCCACAGCCGGACACCGGGAGCCGGGCTGCGCCGGACACCGGGTCCGGTCAGCCGCCGGAGCCGGGCTCCGGACCGCAGCCCTCGCCTCGGCGCGGGCCCGGGGATCAGGCACCAGGAACCGGAAACACTGCCGAGCCCGGGCCCGATCCAGGGGCCGGGCCCGGGTCGGGGCAGAAACCCGGGCCCCGGGCTCCTGACGACGGGGTCTGAGGACGCCGTGAAAGTTCCGCGAACACGCGCCCCGCGACCGACCATTCCTCCGTGACGTGCCAGCCGGTGACGCGGGCGTGCTCGTGGAGGGCCCGGGCGCCGAGCCGGGCCCATGCGAAGGGCTCGCCGAGCGCGCCGCTGCCGTTGTCGAGCCGGACCTCGCAGCACTCGTCCACGTCCACCGGGACGCATTCCGCGATGACCCGTGCTGCCGGGCCGGTGACCGACCCGAGTCGGCCCAGCAGCGCCGTGGGGTCCCCGCCGATGCCGATGTTGCCGTCGATGAGCAGGGCCGTGTCCCAGCGGCCCTCCCCGGGCAGCGGTTCGAAGACCGACCGGCACAGTGCGAGTCCGCCCAGCCGTTCGGTACGGGCCACCGCGGCCGGGCTCACGTCGATGCCCAGCGCCCGATGGCCCCGAGCCGCTAGGGCTGCGGCGAGGCGTCCGGGGCCGCATCCGATGTCGAGGACGGCCCCTCGGCAGCGGGCCAGGACGCTCTGGTCCGCAGCGTCAGGAGCGGCGCACCAGCGCTCCACATCCAGAGGCAGCAGCCAGCCGTCGCTGCGACGCAGGAACAGAGGGCCCTGCCCGCTGTCGAGCGCGTCGGCGTACGGGTCCTCGCGCCAGGCTGCCGGCCGGGGCAGGCAACCGGGGGCGACCGCCTCGGCGGGAGCCCCGTGCCGCCTCATGGGCGCACCGGGCGAGAGGCGGAAACTGTCGAGGCCGACGCGAACCGGGCGTATCGGGCGGCGAATCGGGTGCCGGCGGCCTCGCCGGCGACCAGCTGTGCGTCCTCGGCGGTGTCCACGTCCCGCAGCCGGGGCAGCCGCCCGACCCGCAGGCCTGCCGCGAGGAGCCGGCCGTACTGCACCGCGCCCGTCTCGCTCACCGACATCGGAACCCCGCGCAGCAGCGCGGGGTCGGGTGCGGCCAGCCCGAGCGCCCAGAATCCCCCGTCGAGGGCGGGGCCGAACCAGGCGTCGTGCTCCTGCCAGGCGTCCGGCCCGGTCGCGGGCGCCAACAGGGCGGGTGTGACCTGAGGGGTGTCCATGCCGATCAACAGGGCCGGCCCGGGGCAGCAGGCGAAGGCTGCGGCGAGCCGCTCGTCCAGCCCTCCGGAGCACTGCGGGACGACCTCGATACCGGGTGGAAGCCAAGGCCCGGGGCGGCCGTCCAGGACGAGCACCCGGCGTTCGGCGGGGGCCGCGGCGACGGCTTCCAGGGTGTCCGCGAGGGCGGCTTCCGCGAGCAGGGACGCCTGGGCCGGAGTGAAGGCGGGCGTGAGTCGCGTCTTGACCCGCCCCGGCACGGGCTCCTTCGCGATCACCAGAAGAGTGGTCACCTCCGGCCCCCCGTCACGGCCGCGGAACCCACCGGCTCGGCGAGTACGCGGCTCATGTCGCGTACGGCCTGGTAGGTGCCGCGCCATGTGCCAGTGACCTTGGATTTCCCGGCACGGGGCAGGTACGGCACGTCCACCTCCCGTACCTTCCAGCCGCCGTCGGCGGCGCGGACCACCATCTGGAGCGGGTAGCCGCTGCGCCGGTCGGTGAGCTCCAGGGCGAGGAGGGCCTCACGCCGAGCGGCCCGCATCGGGCCGAGGTCTTGCAGGCGCAGGCCGGTGCGGCGGCGCAGCATTCGGGACAGGGCCAGGTTCCCGGCCCGGGCGTGGAGGGGCCAGGCACCGCGGCCCTGGGGCCGGCGCCGACCGAGCACGAGGTCGGCCTCACGGTTCTCGACCGAGCGGACGAAGCCCGTCAGGAGTCCTGGATCGAGCGAGGCGTCACAGTCGCAGAAACAGACGACGTCGGCCTCGGCGGCCATCAACCCGGCGTGACAGGCGGCCCCGAAGCCACGGCGAGACTCATGGACCACGGTGGCGCCGAGGCCGCGTGCGATCTCGGCGGAACCGTCGTCGGAGCCGTTGTCGACGACGACGGCCCGCCAGCCGGCGGGGATGCGGGCGAGTACCCAGGGCAGCGCCTCGGCCTCGTTCAGACAGGGAAGTACGACATCTACGGTCACGGATTTCACCGTAGGGATGACGGGCCGCTCAGGGAGACATCGACTCCTTACGAAACGCGGACGTCACCCCGGGCGCCGCCGCAGCGGGGTCGGGGCCGGGCCGGACGGTGCGACCCTTGACCGCATGAGCATCGAGAACACGTCGGCCCGGGTCCTCGTCGTGGACGACGATCCGACGGTCGCCGAGGTCGTGACCGGCTACCTGGCGCGCGCCGGATTCGCCGTGGAGCACGCCGCCGATGGCACCACGGCCCTCGCGAGCGCCGGACGGGCCCGGCCCGACCTCGTGGTCCTGGACCTCATGCTGCCCGGGATGGACGGGCTGGAGGTGTGCCGCAGGCTTCGTGCCTCCGGACCGGTACCGGTGGTGATGCTCACCGCACGGGGCGACGAGGAGCACCGCATCGCGGGACTGGAGCTCGGCGCCGACGACTACGTCACCAAACCGTTCAGCCCGCGCGAACTCGTCCTGCGGGTCGAGTCCGTCCTGCGCCGCAGCCGGGGCCGCGGCACCGAGGGAACGGCGGCACCGGAGCCGGCGCTGGGCGGCGGGGGCCTGACCCTCGACCCCGGCACCCGACGGGCCTCCAAGAACGGTACGGAACTCGCCCTCACCCTCAGGGAGTTCGACCTCCTCGCCTACTTCCTGCGGCGCCCCGGCCGGGCGCACGGCAGGGAGGACCTGATGCGGGAGGTGTGGGGGTGGGACTTCGGCGACCTGTCCACCGTCACCGTCCACGTCCGCCGGCTGCGCGCCAAGATCGAGGACGACCCCGCCCGGCCGTGCTTCATCCAGACCGTGTGGGGCGTCGGATACCGCTTCGAGATGCCGGCCGGGACCGGGGAGGCGGATGCGCTGTGAAGGACCTGCTGCTCATCGCGGTCTTCGCCCTGGTCGGGGCCACCTGCGCGGGAGCGCTCGGCGCGGTCGTGCTGCGTCTGTTGCGCCACCGTTCGGTCGCCGTTTCCCTGACCGTCGTGGCCGCGGTCACGGTCACCGCGATGCTCGCGGGAACCCTTGCCGTCGCGCAGGCGATGTTCCTCTCCTCGCACGACCTGACCGTCGTCACACTGGTGGTCGCGATGGCTGCCGCCGTCTCCCTGGCGACCGCCCTGCTCCTCGGCCGCTGGGTCGTCGCCCGCAGCCACGACCTCACGCTCGCCGCACGCGACTTCGGCGACGGCGGCAGCTTCGCCGTTCCGGCCGTCCCGGCCACCGCGGAACTGGCCCTGCTCTCGCGTGAACTGGCCGCCACCAGTGCGAAGCTGGCCGCGTCACGCGAGCGGGAACGTGCCCTGGAGACCTCGCGCCGCGAACTCGTCGCGTGGATCTCGCACGACCTCCGTACCCCACTGGCAGGCCTGCGGGCCATGTCGGAGGCGCTGGAGGACGGCGTGGCCGCCGACCCGGCCCGCTACCACCGGCAGATCGGCGCCGAGGTCGAACGCCTCAACTCCATGGTCGGCGACCTCTTCGAACTGTCCCGGATCCACGCCGGGGCCCTGACCCTCACCCCCACCAGGATGTCGGTCTACGACCTGGTGGGCGACGCGCTCTCCGGCGCCGACCCGCTCGCCCACGCGCACGGGGTACGGCTCGTGGGAGACGACGTCGAACCGGTGCCGGTGGAAGTGGACGGCAAGGAGATGACCAGGGTGCTGGCCAACCTGCTGGTCAACGCCATCCGCCACACGCCCGCCGACGGCACGGTCGCCATCGCAGCCGAACGCCGTGCCCACGCCGTGGTCCTGTCGGTGACCGACGGCTGTGGCGGGATCCCCGACGAGGAACTGCCCCGGGTCTTCGACACCGGCTGGCGCGGCACCGCTGCCCGGACCCCGCCCGCCGGCGCGGGCCTCGGCCTCGCCATCGTGCGCGGCATCGTCGAAGCCCACGACGGTCGCGCCGACGTGCGGAACGTGCCGGGCGGCTGCCGCTTCGAGGTGACCCTGCCCGCCCCGACCGGCTGAGCCGGATCGGGGCGGGCAGGGGGATGGTCAGTCGGCCTCGCCGTAGCGGAGCAGCCCGTCCAGGCCGAGCGTGCGCAAGGTGGCCCGTGCCTGGGGACGGGCGTGGCTGACGATCACGGGGATGCCGTGGGAGGGGGCCGTACGCAGCGCGTCGAAGAGGACCTGGGCGCCGTCGCGGGTGAGGAGAGTGACCCGAGCGAGGTCGATCTCCAGAGCCGGTGGTCCGGTGGCAAGCGCTGCGGTGAGCCGTCGGCCGGCCTGCTTGCCGGTGCGGGCGGTGATCTCCCCGCGCAGGCGGACCACGGCCCGCGGATGCCGACCGCGGTCGGCTGACCGGCTGCCGCGACGTGCGGTGCGTCCACTCCGCCAGGCGGCGCCCAGGGCAATCAGCAGTGCGACGACGGCAGTGGTCAGGACCAGGAGTCGGCCCCAGAAAGGCTGGAGCCGGAAGGCGAACCCGAGAGCCGCCCCAGCGGCAAGGACGCACGCTCCAGCCGCTCAGGCCTCCATCCGCAGAACGGGGCCGTGCGGTCCGGCTTCTACGCCCTCTACGGAAGACCGGACGAGGCCCGCTGCTGCGCCCGTGCGAACTCTGCCATCCCCTCCGCGAAACCCACCCGGGGCAGCCACCCCAGCTCGCGCCGCAGCCGTGCCGAATCGGCGGTGACGTGCCGGACGTCACCGAGACGGAACTCCCCCGTGACCACCGGCTCGGGGCCGCTGTGGGCAGCAGACAGCGCCGAGGCCATCTCACCGATCGTGTGCGGTTCGCCCGAGCCCGTGTTGTACGCGGTGAACGAGCCTGCGGCGCGGCCGCCCGCCGCCTCCAGAGCCACCGCATTGGCCGCCGCCACGTCCCGTACGTGCACGAAGTCCCGTCGCTGGGCGCCGTCCTCGAAGACACGAGGTGCCTCACCCCTGGCGAGCGAAGACCGGAAGAAGGACGCCACCCCGGCGTAGGGGGTGTCCCGGGGCATGCCGGGCCCGTACACGTTGTGATAGCGCAGCGACACGGCGTGCCCGCCGGTGGAGCGTGCCCAGGCAGCCGCCAGGTGCTCCTGCGTCAGCTTCGTCGTGGCGTACACGTTGCGCGGATCCACCGGGGCGTCCTCGTCCACCAGGCCGGGGACCAGTTCCGCCCCGCACACCGGGCAGAGCGGTTCGAACCGCCCCGCCTCCAGATCCGCGACCGCGCGCGGACCGGGCCGAACGACGCCGTCCCGCGGACAGTCGTACCGGCCCTCCCCGTAGACCACCATCGACCCCGCCAGCACCAGCCGGTTCACCCCGGCCTCCGCCATCCCGGCCAGCAGCACGGCCGTCCCCAGGTCGTTGCAGCCGACGTAGGCGGGCGCGTCCGCGAAGTCCTTCCCCAGCCCGACCATCGCCGCCTGATGGCACACCGCGTCCACGCCCCGCAGCGCCGCGCGCACCGCTTCCGCGTCCCGGACGTCCGCCAGGACCATCTCGGCACCCGGCAGGTCGGGCGGCCCGGGGTGAGCGGTCGGCAGCAGCGCGTCCAGGACCACGGGCTCGTGGCCGCGCTCGGTCAATGCCGTGACGATGTGCGCGCCGATGAACCCCGCGCCTCCGGTGACAAGTACTCGCATGCCCGGGACGCTACGGAACCCGACCGTCGGAACACCCGCTCCACGCCCGGACGTAAGACTTCCGTCATCGGATGGTGCACGAGCCCACTCCCCGCGCTGCCCCGCTGGCTGACCGCCGCGGCCGCGCTCACCGCCCTGGAGGGGCTGGCGCTCGCGGACGTAAGGGTTTCGTCATCACCTCGCGCATAGCGCCCCCACCCGGCTGCGGCGTTGAATGGCCGTGACACACCAGTGAGGGGAAGGAACGGTCGTGACACGACGTACGGGACGGCGCGGCGGGCTCCTGGCCACGGCTCTGATCGCGGCGCTTGTGCTGCTGGGCGCGGGCCTGTACTGGTTCCAGCCCTGGAAGCTGTGGCAGGACGAGACGGTCCGTGAGGCCCTGCCGACGGCCGGGCCCGCCACCCCGGCCCCCGGCTTCGGTGCATCGGCTACGCCCTCGCCGTCCTCGGCCGCCGGCAGGGCGACGCCGAGCGCTCCGTCAGCCCCGCGGACCCTCGCACGCGGCTCGCTGATCAGCCACGAGCACACCACCACGGGCACGGCGACACTCGTCCGCCTCCCGGACGGCTCCCACACCCTGCGCCTGGACAACCTCGACACCAGCAACGGCCCCGACCTGCGCGTCTGGCTCACCGACGCACCGGTGAAGGAGGGGACGGCCGGCTGGCGTGTCTTCGACGACGGGAAGTACGTGAGCCTCGGCAAGCTCAAGGGCAACAAGGGCGACCAGAACTACATGATCCCCTCAGCCGTGAACCTAGCCGACTACAGCAGCGTCACCATCTGGTGCGACCGCTTCGACGTCTCCTTCGGTGCGGCGCAGCTGCAGAGCGTCTGATCCTTCGCCCGGATCACGTGCCGGGCGCGCTGAGCTTGCGGACCTGCTCGTCGTACTCGGCGAGCAGTTGGGTCAGCCGGCCGATGGATTCCTCGGGTACGTCGGCAGGGGAGGACTCCACGACGTACCGTGCCGCGGCGGTGAGCGCGGCCAGCTCGTAGGCGTGGAAAGTGCCGCGCAACACCGTAGGCCGGAGTCTCTCCAGCTCCATCACGAAGCCTTGGACCGCACGTAGTCGGTGACCTGCGTCAGCTCCTCGGCGAACTGGTCGTAGTCCTCCTGCATGCCGTTGATGTAGGCGCTCCACCCCAGGCTGGCCTTGGCGTAGTGGACGGCCTCCTGGATCTCCTCGTCCGTGGCCCCGAAGAGTTTCGCCGCCTCTGTGTGGAAGAGGCTGCAGTAGTGGCACTTGGTCTCGGAGTGCAGCCCCACGCCGATGAGTTCCTTGTACTTGTTCGGGATGAGGGTTTCCCCGAGTTCGATCCGCTTGAAGATCTCCCACTCCGGACCGAGCAACTCGGTCGGTATCCGGGAGAAGAAGTGCGGAACCAGGCCGAGCGTTTCCTTGATGTCGGCCTCGATCTCAGCACGGTTGACGATGGCAGCCATGGTCTTGCCCTTCTCCGCATGACGATCCGGTGGGCGTGCTCGCCGGATCGGGCAGCGGGAGTCAGGCGTGCGCCTTGGCGTCGGCGTCGAAGGGCCTGAATCTCGTTCCTGCAACCGGACACCGGACCCTGTACCCAGCTTAGGCCCGCGTGCTGAGCCCTGTCCGCTCGGCGGAACGGACGCCGTCCCGGTATCTCAGGGTTCCTCGTCCCGTGGCACCCTGGTCCCCGCGTCAAGAAGGCGTCATGAGCGCCGGGATCAGGGGGAACGGTGGCGGGAGCGGAAGCTGCGGAAGGGGAGCTGGCGGCGTACGCCCGGATGTTGCGGGACGCCTGTGCCACGGGACGCCTCCTCACCCGCGCCGAGCGTGACGCGCGCAGGGCCGAGGGAGAGCGGGCCGCGGGGACGGGAACAGGGCTCCGCGGTCTGATACGCGAGCACCTGGTGGTCGCCCGGGAGGTCTTGGCGCAGTTGCCCACCGACAGGGCCAAGCCCCTGTTGGCCGCTGTCGAACAGGCGGTGGACGCGTTCGCCGAGGGCTACGAGCGTGCCCAGCAGCAGGCAGTACGGCAGGAAGAGGCCGCGCGCCGGGAGTTCATCGACGACCTCCTCTACGGGGGTAGCGACCTGGGGCGGCTCGTGGAGCGGGCCGAGCGGTTCGGGCTGCGCCTGTCGCAGGCTCACGCGGTGGCCGTCGCCACCGGCCCGGAGCCCTACGGCGACGGATACCCCGTCGCCCGCGGCATCGAGGAAGCCATGCTGGCGAGGTTCGGCAACCGCAGGATCCTCCTCGCCACGAAGGACGGCCGACTGATCTGTGTGGCTCCCGGCGACCAGCCCGACGTCCTGGCGTACTTCGCCAAGCAGGCATACGGAGCCACCGACGGAGGCCAGGTGGCCATCGGCCGCTCCCACCAGGGGGCCGGCGGAGTGGTCCACTCGTACGAGGAGGCCCTCAACGCCCTCGACCTCGCCGCGCGCCTGGAGATCGACAGTCCGGTGCTGTACGCGGCCGACCTCCTCGTCTACCCCGTCCTGACCCGGGACCGGCAGGCCATGGCCGACCTGGTCGAGAGCGTACTCGGCCCGCTCCAGCAGGCCCGCGGCGGTGCACAGCCCCTGATCGACACCCTCCACGCCTACTTCGACAGCGGCTGCGTAGCGACCGAAGCAGCCCGTCGGCTTTCGCTCAGCGTGCGCGCGTTCACCTATCGGCTGGAACGGATCCACACTCTCACCCAGGCCGACCCGACCGACCCGCAGCACCGCTATACACTGCAGACCGCTGCCATCGGTGCCCGTCTGCTCCCTTGGCCGGGTATCCCGGGCTGAGCGGTGGCGGGGATCCGGTGAATGCGAATCCGAAGTCCCGCGGAATTGTTCTCGCTGTGGTCACCCCACCGCGGCCGACCTGCCCGCCGGGCACAGGCGCTGAGGCGCGAGCTCCTGCCCGCTTCTGCGCACGTCGGGCAGGTCGGCCGCAGTCTCGTTCGCACTCCTCGCCCTTTCAGCCGTTCGGCTCGTCCGTTGCGGTGAGGGAGGCGATGAGGAGGCCTGCGAGTACGGCCCACGCTGCGGCGGCGGGCCCAGTCGTGGCCCAGCCGATGAGCCCGAGCAACAGGGCGGCAAGGGCTCCGGCGGCGAGCGCGCGCCGGTCGGTCAGAAAGGCCCACTGCCGGCGTCCGCTCCCGGGCACGCGGAGCTCCGCGACAGCCGTCCTGATCACCCAGGCGGCCAGGATGACCGTGATGCTGAGCAGGGTGACCGCCATGCCGCCTCCGGGGTGATCAGTTGTCGTGCGCCCCGGCCGGTGCCGCCGGGGTGCGCTGGTAGATGTCGGGGATGCCGTCGGCGTCGTCGTCGGCGTTCTCCTCTTCGTACAGGCGCCGGTAGAGGGTGTTCCGGCGGCGCAGGAGTACGGCCGCGAGTACGGCGGCGGTGACGGACGCGATGAGGACGGCTGCCTTGACGTGCTCGCCGACGGCTGCGCCCGGGAAGGCGAGTTCACCGATGAGCAGGGCGACGGTGAAGCCGATTCCGGCGAGGACGGACAGCCCCAGGACGTCGGCCCAGGCGAGGTCGGGGTTGAGCTCGGCCTTGGTGAAGCGGGCGGCGAGGTAGGTGCCGACGAAGATGCCGAGGACCTTGCCGACGACGAGTCCGATGACGACTCCGAGCGGCTCGGGGCTGGTGAACACCTCGGCCAGGGCGGGGCCGGAGATGCTGACGCCGGCGGCGAAGAGGGCGAAGAGGGGGACCGCGACCCCGGCGGAGAAGGGGTGCATGACGTGCGAGACCCGGGAGGCGGGGGAGACCTCTTCACCCTTGTCGCGGGTGGTGCGCAGGATCAGGCCCATGGCGACGCCGGCGACGGTGGCGTGGACGCCCCCGTTGTACATCAGTGCCCAGATCGCGATGCCGAGCGGCACGTACCACCACCAGCCGCGGATCCGGTAGCGCTGGAGAAGGTAGAAGACGGCGAGTCCGGCGAACGCTCCGCCGAGCGCCCAGAGGTTCAGGTCGCTGGTGAAGAAGATCGCGATGATCAGGATGGCGCCGAGGTCGTCGACGACGGCGAGGGTGAGGAGGAACGCGCGCAGGGCGGCCGGCAGGTGCGTGGAGATGACGGCGAGGACCGCGAGGGCGAAGGCGATGTCGGTGGCCATGGGCACGGCCCAGCCGTCCAGGCTGCCGCCCCCTGCCCAGGCGGTGGCGGCGTACAGAGCGGCGGGCACGGCCATGCCGCAGACCGCGGCGATCACGGGCAGGGCCGCGGTGGCGGGGGTACGCAGCTCACCGACGACGAGCTCACGTTTGAGCTCGATGCCCGCGACGAGGAAGAAGATCGCGAGGAGGCCGTCGGCGGTCCAGTGCCCGACGGAGAGGTCCAGGCCCAGCGCGGGTATGCCGAAATGGAAATCGCGGATGGCCTCGTACGCACCGCTCCACGGGGTGTTGGCCCAGACCAGCGCGACGACGGCGGCTGCGAGGAGGACCAGGCCGCCCACGGTCTCCGTGCGCAGGGCCGAGGCGATGGCCTGGCGTTCGGGCCAGGGCACGAGTCCGAAAACGATGCGCGGGCGCGGGCTGCTCATGAGGGTGAGGGTGGCCTTCCGGGGGCGTCAGCGGGAAAAGGGCACACAGCCCCTATCGCCGACCAGACTTCCCGGCACACCCCGCGCCACTCGTTGAGGAGAAACGAGTTCCTTGACGCGTTCTTTACACCCTATCTGCGATCCCCGGATCCCACCAGAGGGGTTCTCACCTGCTGAAACACAAAAGGAGCGGGTCCGTACACACCAAGGCGCGAGGTGTGTACGGACCCGCTCAGGAGCCGGGTCGCCGGGGGGACGGTCAGACGGTGGTCTTCACCGGCTCCTGGTCTTCGTCCTCGTCTGCTTCGGTTTCCTGGCCGGCGTCGCGGCGGCGGACGAAGTCGAGGAAGGTGTTCAGCTCGCGCTTGACGACGGGGGCGAGCAGGTAGAGGCCGATGATGTTGATGACGGCGAGCATGAAGAGCACCGCGTCGGCCATGTCGATCAGGGTCTGCAGAGTCAGCAGGGAGCCGGCCACCGCGAACAGGGTGTACATGACCTTGAAGGTGAGCTCGCTGCCCTTGCTGCGGCCGAAGAGGTGGGTCCAGGCCTTCATGCAGTAGTAGCCCCAGGTCAGAACCGTGGAGATGGCGAACAGCATGACCGCGATGGTCAGGATGTACGGGAACCAGGGCAGGACGGTGGCGAAGGCGTCGGAGGTGATGGTCACGCCGCCGATGGAATCGCCCTTGCGGGCCTCGCCCCAGCTGGCCGGGTTGGCGATGACGATGGTCAGCGCGGTCATGGTGCAGATGACGACCGTGTCGATGAACGGCTCCAGCAGGGCGACCAGGCCCTCGCTGGCGGGGTGCTTGGTCTTGACCGCGGAGTGCGCGATCGGGGCGGAGCCGAGACCGGCCTCGTTGGATAACGCGGCCCGCTTGAAGCCGATGATCAGCGCACCCAGGACACCGCCGGCGACACTCTGCGGGTTGAAGGCGCCCTCGATGATCGACGAGACCGCGGACGGGACCGCGGAAACGTTGACCAGGATGACGACCAGGCAGGCCGCGATGTAGATGCCGGCCATCGCCGGGACGAGCCGGCTGGTGACGGAGGCGATGGAGCGGATGCCGCCGAGGAGCACGATGCCGACGATCGCGGCGATCAGGATGCCGAAGAACAGGGCGCCGGCGGAGGAGCCCATCATGCCGTTTTCGCCGCCGGTGACGGAGACCAGCTGGGCGTAGGACTGGTTGACCTGGAAGAGGTTGCCGCCGAAGAGGCCGAAGAAGAGGATCATCGCGGAGGCGAGGACCGCCAGGACCTTGCCGAGGGTCTTGCCGCGGGCGCCGAAGCGCTCGGCCAGGCCCTTGGGCAGGTAGTGCATCGGGCCGCCGGAGACGGTTCCGTCGGCGTGCACCTCGCGGTACTTCACGCCCAGGGTCACCTCGACGAACTTCGTCGCCATGCCCAGCAGGCCGCAGAGGATCATCCAGAACGTCGCGCCCGGGCCGCCGATGGAGACGGCGACGGCGACACCGGCGATGTTGCCGAGGCCCACGGTGCCGGAGACGGCCGCGGTCAGGGCCTGGAAGTGGTTGACCTCACCGGTCGACCCCTTCTCGTCGTACTTGCCGCGCACCACGTCCACCGCGAGGCGGAACTTGCGTATCTGGACCAGTCCGAACCAGCCGGAGAAGACCAGACCGGCCACGACCAGCCAGGCGGCGATCAGCGGCAGTTGGGTACCGCCCACCGGGCCGGAGTAGAAGACGATGTCCCCGAGCCACTTGGCGATGGGCTCGAAGAATCTGCTGACGGCGTCGTCCACGGAGGTGGTGATGGTGTCGAGTGACATCTGGCTTTACCTCGATGCCCTAACCGGCGCAGTGCGGTGCGTCGGTATGAGTGCGGGCTTTGAGCGAACGCCGTGTCCGATCGGCGAACCTGGGCGTCTCGGTCCTTGGACTCGGACCGGGATTCTCCCTTGTGCAAAGCCGGTGCGAGGCGGCACTCCGTGATCCGGCGAGGGGTGGTGCCGAAGCGGAGTGGCGTATTCATAGCAGCCCTTTACGAAACCTTTAGTGATGTAGATCACTGGCGCGGGGATCCGAGGTTCGATTCCCGGGGCCGGTGATGCGATCGTTATCCGGATCTGAGGTTTTCATGAGCGAACACGGCATGTGAGGGTGATCGCCCTGAGGGCTCCGGGGTGGGCTGAGGGGGGCGATTGCGGGGAAGGTGACCGGGATGAAGTGGTTGATCACCATCGCGGGCGCGGTCCTCGTCCTGGTCGTCCTGCGGGACGTGTTCCATACCCTGTGGCACCCCACGCGCCACGGTGGCCTCAGTCGCCTGGTCATGACGGCGCTTTGGAGGCTGTCATCCCGCCTGCCGCTGCGCCGCCGGGCCTCAGGACTGGCTGGCCCCCTCGCGATGGTGGTCGTCGTTGCCGCGTGGGCCCTCACCGCGGTCATCGGATGGGCCTTCATCTACTGGCCGCACATGCCACAGGCGTTCACCTACACCCCTGGCCTGCGCCCCGCCGAACACGCCGGCTTCCCGGACGCCCTGTACGTCTCCCTGGTCCACATCTCCACCCTCGGCCTGGGCGACATCGCACCCGCCGAAGGGTGGCTGCGCATCCTCGCCCCCGTGGAGGCCATCGTCGGCTTCGCCCTGCTCAGCGCCACGGTGGCCTGGACCCTCGGCATCTACCCCGCCCTCGCCCGGCGCCGGGCCCTCGCCCTGCGGCTCTCGCACCTTGCCCGTACCCATCCTTCGACGGAGCAGATCGACGCCGACGCGGGCGCAACCATTCTCGACGGCCTGGCCGGTGCCGTCTCCGTGGTGTCCGTCGACTTCCAGCAGTACGCCGAGTCCTACTACTTCCATGACGGGGACGACCGAACCTCCCTCGCCCGCCAGATCACCTCGGCCCTGAATCTGGCGGACCGGGCGGCGAGCGCCCGTCACCCGGACGTCCGGCTCTCCGCCGCAGTGCTGCGGGCAGCGCTGGACGACCTGGCGGCCATCCTCGACGAACGCTTTCTGCACACCGGCGGCACGGCGCGCGAGGTTTTCGAGTCCTTCGAGGGTGATCACGGCCGGCACGCCGCGGGTTGCGGCTGACGGGCGCGTCGCCTCGGCACGGGGGCGCCGGTGCTGGACGTGCTGCTCGGTTTACGAGGTGGAGCCGGGGCGCGGTCAGAGGGGAGAGGCCGGAGCGGTTTGCTCCAGGCGTGCGGCCAGGGTGGCTGCGAACTCCTCGGCGCGGGAGAGCTGGACGCGCAGCTTCTCGACCTGCTCGGCAGTGGCCCTCTCGTAGCCGCGGACCCGTTCCAGCAAGGCTTCGCGTTCATCCGGGTCGAGATCACCGTCGGCGTCGAGCCGGTCGGTGGCCTCCAGCAGGTCGCCCATCTGGTCCAAGGTGAAGCCGAGCGGCTTCATTCGCCGGATGACCATGAGCCGGGCGACGTCGGACTCGCCGCCGGCCACTGACCGGCTGCTTTCGCACGGGAGTCGCCTCAGGGGCTCCTCCGGTCAACCGCCTCCGGCGTCACAGCACGCCGGAGACGGAGCGGGTCAAGGACGTGTGGGACATGGCCGTGTTCGGGCGCACGAGCACGGTGCCGTTCACCGCGATCACGCAGCTGGCGCTGCGGGAGGCGATGAAGGTCTGGGTCTACGACGATCTGCCACGCCGGCTGAACAAGAACGCCGTCCATCACACCCGCGAGATCGTGGCCGCGGTGGCGATGCTGTCCGAGAGCCTGCGTCTGCAACGCCCCGACCGAGGGGAAGACCCGACCGGGGTGGGGTCGGGGCGACATCGTCGCGTTCACCAACCGCATGGGACACCTGACCGCGAGCGGAAAGCTGAGCGCATCCCGGCGTCTGGCGTTCACCCGCTTCGTCCGCCGGGTCCTGCTGCGGTTTCGCACCCTGGGCCTGGTTGGGCCGGGTGGTCTGCTGGAGGGCATGCCGGTCGACTTCGCGGTCTGGCCGGAGGACATGCCCGACGAGCCGGAGGACACCGAGGCGGGCCGTGACCTGCCCGAGGAGGTGATGCGTGTTCTGTGCGCGAACCTCGATCTACTGGAGGAGATGAGCACCACCGAGGTCCGCGTGGCGACCGAACTCCTCATCGACACCGGCCGCCGCCCCGACGAGATCTACACCCTCACGCTGGACTGCCTGGAAACCGATCCCGACGGATCGCCCGTCCTGATCTACGACAACCACTGGCGGCGAAACCGCGGAGGTGATCCGACGCCAGCAGCAACGTGTTCGGGACCGCTTCCCCGACGTAGCACCGGCCCGGCTGAGGCTACTGCCGCGGCCGAAGACCAACCCCGAGGGCACCAAGCCGGTCAGCGACATCGCCAGCAGGCACCGGAAGTGGGTGGATTCCCTTCCCGACCTCACCGTTCCGGTCATCACCACGGAAACCGGCTTGCACGCGTCCTGGGGCGTCCTGGTCCAGAGCTTCATCGCGATCTGCTGTGCGATGGAACCCCGTGCCCAGGACCTGGCCCTTCTCCGCGCACTCGTTGTCGGCGCGGATGGAGCCTGTCTCCTCCGGCTGTGTGCCGGGGCCCGTCCCCCGTCAGCGCGCGAGCGCTGAGCAGGACCGTGCCGGCGTCCCGGAGGGCTGCCGGGGCCAGGGAGTGCTGACGGGGCCGGCGTCGAGATTCCCCGACCGATACGTCGTTCCACGCACACCGGGGGAGTGGATAGTGCTTGCCGATGAACGCGTCCGTGCGGGGAAACGGAAGGAGAACAGCAGGTGCCTCGCGGAGTTGCACAGCAGTGCCCCTACGCTGTTCCGTTCCGTAGGGGCACCGGGGAAAGTCCGTCAGGCGGTGAGGAATTCGCCGAGTTCGCGTTCGAGGGCGGCCTTGGGCTTGGCGCCGACGATGGTCTTGGTGACCTTGCCGCCGACGTAGACGTTCATCGTCGGGATGGACATGACGCCGTACGCGGCGGCCGTCTCCGGGTTCTCGTCGATGTTCAGCTTCACGATCTCGATCTTCTCGCCGTGTTCGGCGGCGATGGCCTCCAGCGAGGGGGCGAGCTGGCGGCAGGGGCCGCACCAGGCCGCCCAGAAGTCGACGAGTACGGGCTTGTCGCTCTGCAGGACGTCCTTCAGGAAGGATGCGTCGGTCACACTTTTGAGGGCCGTGGTGAGGCCTCCTCTCAGGGGTCGGGATTACCGGGCGTCGGCGAGGGCCGCGAGGTAGCGCTCGGCGTCGAGGGCTGCCTGGCAGCCGCTGCCGGCTGCGGTGATCGCCTGGCGGTAGGTGTGGTCGACGACGTCGCCCGCGGCGAAGACGCCGGGGACGTTCGTCCGGGTGGAGGGGGACTGCACCCTCAGGTAGCCCTCGGCGTCCAGGTCGAGTTGACCGGTGAACAGCTCGCTGCGCGGGTCGTGGCCGATCGCGATGAACAGGCCCGTCACATCCAGGTGGCGGGTCTCCTCGGTGAGGGTGTTGCGGACGGTGAGCCCGGAGAGCTTGCCGTCCTTGTCCTCCAGCTCGGTGATCTCGCTGTCGAAGAGGAAGGAGATCTTGTCGTCGGTGAAGGCGCGGTTCTGCATGACCTGGGAGGCTCGCAGGGTGGAGCGCCGGTGCACGATGGTGACCGAGCGGGCGAAGCGGGTCAGGAAGGTGGCCTCTTCCATGGCGGTGTCGCCGCCGCCGACCACGACGATGTCGCGGTCGCGGAAGAAGAACCCGTCGCAGGTCGCGCACCAGGACACACCGCGGCCGGAGAGCTCTTCCTCCTTGGGGAGGCCGAGCTTGCGGTATCCGGATCCGGTCGCGATGATCACGGCCTTCGCACGGTGGACGGTGCCCTCGCTGTCGGTGACGGACTTGATGGTGCCGGTCAGGTCGACGGAGACGATGTCGTCGTCGATCATCTCGGCGCCGAACCGCTCGGCCTGGGCCCGCATGTTGTCCATGAGCTCGGGTCCGTCGACGCCCTGCGGGAAGCCGGGGAAGTTCTCGACCTCGGTAGTCGTCGTCAGGGAGCCGCCGACGAAGATCGCGCCGCCGAAGACGAGCGGCTTGAGATCCGCGCGGGCCGTGTACAGCGCGGCGGTGTACCCGGCAGGTCCGGAACCTATGACGATGACGTTGCGGATCTCGCTCACGCCGCAGGCTCCGGGGCGATCTCCGCGATCAGGCCCTCGATGAGCTTCTTGATCTCGTCGCGGATCGGGCGGACTGCCTCGACGCCCTGACCGGCCGGGTCCTCGAGCTTCCAGTCCAGGTACCGCTTGCCCGGGAAGACGGGGCAGGTGTCGCCGCAGCCCATGGTGATGCACACGTCGGAGGCCTTGACCGCGTCGACCGTGAGGATCTTCGGGGTCTCGGCGGACATGTCGATGCCGACCTCGCGCATCGCCTCGACCGCGGCCGGGTTCACCGAGTCGGCGGGGGCGGACCCGGCCGAGCGGACCTCGACCCGGTCCCCGGCCAGCTGGCTCAGCCACGCGGCGGCCATCTGGGAGCGACCGGCGTTGTGGACGCAGACGAACAGGACAGAAGGCTTGCCGGACTGCTCGGACATCAGAGATCTCTCTCGTCTCAAAGGGGAAAAGGGGCGGTAAAGATCAGCGCCCGGTGGTGTCAGCCGCCACTGATGTGAGAGTATCAGCCCATGATGACGTCAGTCGACACTGAACTGATCCGAGTCCTGGCAGACCCCCTCAGGCTTCAGATCGTGACCCTGCTCGCCCGCGAGACGCTGTGCACCACCCATCTCGTGGAGGAGACGGGCGCCAAGCAGACGAACCTCTCGAACCACCTGAGGGTTCTCCGCGAGGCCGGGGTCGTGGAGACGGAGCCGTGCGGACGGTACATCTACTACCGCCTGCGCCCGGAAGTCATCGAGGCCATCGCCGGTCAGTTCGCCGACCTCGCTCAGACCGCGCGTGCCACCGCCGAAGCGAACCTCAAGCGGTCCTGCCCATAGCCCGCTATTTGCCTCACCTGCCCGAGGAGAACCGTTGTCCGTCACCGAGCCCGTCGCCGCCCCCGCAGCGGCGTCCGGCATAGCCGCCGACGTGCCCCAGCCCGCACCCGGCGCGACCCCGCCCCAGACCCCCTTGATCGCCCGCGCCGCCGCCGAACTCGTCGGCACCGCGGCGCTTGTGGCGGTGGTGGTCGGCTCCGGCATCCAGGCCACCGAGCTCAGCCAGGACGTGGGCCTGCAGCTGCTGGCCAACTCCACCGCCACCGTCTTCGGGCTCGGCGTGCTGATCGTCCTCCTCGGCCCGGTCTCCGGTGCCCACTTCAACCCGGCCGTCACGCTGGCCGAGTGGTGGACCGCCCGCCGCGGCGGCGCCGGAGTCAACGCCCGCGAGCTGGCCGCCTACGTGCCGTCGCAGATCGTCGGCGCGATCGCGGGCGCGATCCTGGCGGGCGCGATGTTCGGCGAACCGCTGGTCAAGTGGTCCACCCACGACCGCTCCGCCGGGAACCTTCTCCTCGGCGAGGTCGTCGCCACCGCGGGACTGATCCTGCTGATCTTCGGCCTGGCCCGCACCGGCCGCCTGCGCTTCGCCCCCGTAGCCGTCGCCTCCTACATCGGCGCCGCCTACTGGTTCACCTCCTCCACCTCCTTCGCCAACCCGGCCGTCACCATCGGCCGCGCGTTCACCGACACCTTCGCGGGCATCGCCCCCGCCTCGGTCCCGGGCTTCATCGGCGCCCAACTGGCCGGCGTGATCGTCGGCCTGGCCCTGGTGGCAGTCATCTTCATGCGCGGCAAGACTGCGACTGCCGGAGCCTCCTCGGCATGACACAGCGCACGGACGTGGTGGTGATCGGCGGCGGCCAAGCAGGGCTCGCCGCCGGTTACCACCTGCGTCGCCTGGGCATCGAGTTCGTCATCCTCGATGCCCAGGCGGCACCGGGCGGAGCCTGGCAGCACACCTGGGACTCCCTCCGCCTGTTCTCCCCGGCCGCTTACTCCTCGCTGCCCGGTCGGCTCATGCCCGTCCAGCCCGGCGAGGTCTATCCGGACGCACAGCACGTGGTGTCGTACCTCGCCGACTACGAAAAGCGGTACGAGCTGCCCGTCAAGCGCGAAGCATGGGTCGATGCGGTCCACCGGGACGGCGCCTTCCTCCGCATCGACACCGACTGTGGCGACTGGCAGGCCCGGGCCGTCGTCAGCGCCACTGGCACCTGGACCCGGCCCTTCCTGCCCGCCGTCCCGGGCCGCCGCACCTTCGCGGGCCGCCAGCTCCACACCGTGCAGTACCGCAACTCCGACGACTTCGCCGGGCAACGCGTGATCGTCGTTGGCGGTGGGAACTCCGGCGCGCAGATCGCCGCCGACCTCGCGGCTCCGGCCGACCTGACGTGGGTCACCCGGCGTCCGCCCCGCTACCTGCCCGACGAGATCGATGGCCGTGCGCTCTTCGACGCCGCGACCGCCCGCCGCCAGGCCCTGGACGCCGGCCGCACGGACACCGTTGGTGTCGCCTCGCTCGGCGACATCGTCACCGTCCCGCCCGTACGCGCCGCCCGCGACGCCGGCCTCCTCACCGCCACGCCCATGTTCAGCCGCCTCACCAAGCAGGGCGTCACCTGGGCCGACGGGACGAGCGCGCAGGCCGACGCGATCATCTGGTGCACCGGCTTCCGCCCGGACCTGGCGCACTTCACCTCGCTCCGCCTGCGCGGTACCCACGGCCGCATCGCCACGATCGGCACCCGCGCCGTCGACGAACCCCGCCTGCACCTGCTGGGTTACGGCGACTGGACCGGCCCCGCCGCCGCCACACTCATCGGCGTCGGCCGCCCCGCGCGCGAAGCCGCACGCGAGATCGCGGAACTGATCCGAGCCTGACCTTCATCACCATGCACGGGGACCGGCCGCGGCCCGCGCCGCGCTGCCCGCGCTCTGCGCCATGCAGGTGGCCCTTCACCGCCGCGCACACTGGCAGGCCCAGCACCACGCAGTCTTCGACGCCGTCGGGCAGCAGAGGAGGCGGTGAACGGCGTAGGCCGACGCGCTCACCGCCGACGCGCGACCGCGCCGTCGACGACTCGGCGTACGACGCCCCCCACCGCGGTCATCCACCTGGTCCGCTCCGATTCCTCCGCAGGTCCGGCCCACTTCGTCCTGCACGACAGAGGGAGCGGACAGCGGACCGCCAACTCGCAGCCGCATCGCGCCGCCTCAACGGACCGTCGAACCGCTGGCCCCGGCCGCGACCGGAGCATCTCCCCGACGCCACTGGCAGAACTCCGTGCCGCACTGGCTCCTACCGCGGGCCTGTCCGTTGGGCTACTGGGGGCGGGCATGGGTCTCATACATCCGGACGGCGACCACGAGTCCGGCGGCGGCGGTGAGGGCGGCGACGGCCCAGATGGCGGCGGTCAGGCCGAAGGCGTCGGCGAGGACTCCGGCGAGGAGGGCGCCGACGGCGAAGCCGCCGTCGCGCCAGAGTCGGTAGACGCCGACGGCGCGGGCCCGCCAGGCCGGGTGGGCGACGTCGCCGATGACGGCCAGCAGTGTCGGGTAGACCAGGGCGGTGCCGACACCCAGCAGGACTTGGGCCGCGGCCCAGACCGGCAACGTCGTGCCGGCGGCGACCAGGCCGATGGCGGCGGCCTGGACCAGCATTCCGGCGGTGATCAGGTGTTTGCGGCCGATGCGGTCGGACCACCAGCCGGTCAGGATCTGCCCGACGCCCCACACGGCGGGGTACAGGGCGGCGAGGAGGCCGATCTCACCGATGGACAGGCCGTGGGCGGCGTACAGGAGCGGGAAGACGCCCCAGGCGAGGGCGTCGTTGAGATTGTTGACCATGCCCGCCCAGCTGGCGGAGGACAGCGCCTTGTCCCCCAGGCTGGTGATGCCTGCGATCTGTGCGGTGCTCAGCCCGCCATGGTGGTCGGGGTTCTTCGGCGCGGGATGCAGGGCCGCCTCGGCGCGGGCGTGTTCGCGGGTCTCCTTCACCACGAGGACGGACAGGCCCAGCCCCAGTGCCGCGTACGCGACGCCGAGGAAGAACGGCTGGGGCCGAAGGTCCCAGTGGGCGGCGATGGCGCCGGTGGCCATGGCGGTCGCGGCGAGGGCGCCGTAGCCGGCGGCCTCGTTGAAGCCCATCGCGAGACCGCGCCGGGCGGGGCCGACCAGGTCGATCTTCATGATGACGGTGGTGGACCACGTCAGGCCCTGGTTGACGCCGAGCAGGACGTTTGCGAAGACGACCCAGCCCCAGGACGGCGCCCAGATCAGCAGCAGCGGCACCGGCAGGGCGATCAGCCATCCGGCGACCAGCACCGGCTTGCGGCCGTAGCGGTCGGACCAGGTGCCGGCGAAGAAGTTGGTGACGGCCTTGGTCGCGCCGAACGCCACGATGTAGGTCAGGGCAGCGGTGTAGGCGGACAGATGGAACGTCTGTTCCGCGAGCAGGGGCAGCACCGTGCGCTCCTGGCCGAGCATGCCTCCGACCAGGGCGTTGACCGCGACCAGCAGGCTGAACTGGGCGAGGTTGGCGCGCAGGCCGAGCCGGATGTCGCCCGGCGCTCCGGCCGGTGGGGTGGGCCGGGCGGCGGGGCCTCTCATGCGCCGTCCTCCAGCTCCCGGCCGGTGGCCTTCGCCCAGTCGTCCGCGCCGCCGGCCAGGACGGTGAGGCCGCGGGCGCCGCTGCGGGCCAGGAGGCTGGCGGCGGTCATCGCGCGTTCGCCGTGCCCGCACATCACCACCGCCCCGTCGCCGAGATCATGGCTGTCGGCGGCGAGCGTGCCGAGTTCGCGATGGGCCGCGCCGGGGATGTGACCAGCCCGGAATTCGCTGTCCTGGCGGACGTCCAGCACAGGGCGGTCGCCGATCTGTCCGCCCGTGACGAGCGGAATCGTGGCGAGGGGGCCGCCGTCGGCGCGCCAGGAGTCCATGCCGCCCGCGAGCCGGCCGGCGAGGCGGTCGTAGCCGATCTTCGTGGCCTGCCAGGCGAGCTCGGCCGGGTCCTGGCCTGGGCCGAGGACGAAGACGAGCGGGATGTCGTCGGGCAGCAGCCAGCCGAGCCAGGTTGCGAACGCGGGGCGCAGCGGATTCGAGAGCGCACCGGGGATGTGGCCGTCGGCGAACTCGGCGACGGGGCGGGCGTCGACGAGCTGCGCGCCCGCGGCGAGCAGGGAGCGCACCTCGGTGGTGGTGAGCGGCTCCAGAGCGGGGGCGGCGGCCGTCAGTGCCGGTCCGCGGCGGTTGGTCTCGGCGAGGCGGTCGAAGTAGGCGGGGTAGGAGCCGAGCGAGGCGAGCAGCCGCTGGACGAAGATGTCCTCGTCGGGGGCGGCGAGCAGATGGTTGGCGGCCTTCTGGGCGCCGATGGTGGTGGTCCGCTCGCTGCCGGGCGGAGCGGAGCAGAACGAGCCGGCCCCGTGGGTGGGCCACACTGCGGTCGCGTCCGGCAGTTCGGCCAGCCTGCGCAGCGAGCGGTACTGACAGCGGGCCAGCTCCTCGGCCCGGTCCGCGCCCAGGAGGTCGGTGCGGGCGGCGGAGCCGACGATCAACGACCCTCCGGTGAACACCCCGAGCTCACGCGCCCCGTCGAGGATCAGGAACGACAGGTGCTCGTCGGTGTGGCCGGGCGTGGCCAGCGCCCTGAGGGTCAGTCCGCCGAGATCGACTTCGTCGCCGTCGCCGAGCGCGGTGTGTTCGAAGGCCCGGTGGCCGGCGGCCGAGGCCAACACGGTGGCGCCGTCGGCCGCTGCCAGCTGGAGGGCGCCGGTGAGGAAGTCGGCGTGCAGGTGGGTGTCGGCGGCGAACGCCACCCTCAGGCCCCGCCGGTCCGCGGCCGCGCGCAGGGCCCGCAGATCCCGCGAGGCGTCCACGGCCAGGGCGCGGCCGTCGCCGAGGTCGGCCAGGTAGGCGCTGTTGCCCAGCCCGTCGTCGACCAGGGGTATCAGGTGCTCATCTGCGAATCCCACGGCGTCCTCCAAGAAGGCAGGGGTCGGGGTGGCCATCCCACCCGACTGCTAATACAATATTCCATGGATTTATGGAGGATGCCATGGGAGACCCCGCCCGCAAAGCAGAGCTGTTCGACGCCATCGCCCAGACCGGCAAGGCCCTGTCCAACGGCAAGCGCCTGGAACTGCTCGACCTGCTCGCCCAGGGCGAGCGCAGCGTCGACGCCCTCGCCAGGGCCGCCGGGCTCGGCCTGACCACCGCCTCCGCCCACCTGCAGACCCTCAAGCAGGCCGGGCTCGTCGCCACCCGCCGCGACGGAGTGCGCATCCACTACCGCCTCGCCGGGGACGACGTCGCCGCCCTGTACGCACTGCTGCAGCAGGTCGCCCGGACCCATCGGGCCGCCGCCGGCCAGGCCCGCACCGCCTACCTCGGCCCTGACGACACCGACCACCTCACCCGCGAGCAACTGCTGGAGCGCGTCAAGGCGGGCACCGCCACCGTCATCGACGTCCGCCCCGCCGAGGAGTACGCCGCTGGCCACATCCCCGGCGCCGTGTCCATCCCACTCGACCAACTCGAAGCCCGCCTCGCCGAACTCCCCGACGGGGCTGAAGTGGTCGCCTACTGCCGCGGCACCAACTGTGTGCTCGCGCACGACGCGGTCCGCCTGCTCACCGCCCGCGGCCGCCGCGCCGCCCGGCTCGCCGACGGCATGCTCGAATGGCGCCTGGCCGCCCTGCCCGTCGACGCGGGCGCCGCATGACCGGCTGGCGCGGGAAGGACCGGTGCAGCGGCTGCCGGTGAAATTGTTCTTGGGGTCCACCTGCGGATTTCCGTGTTCGAGTGGGGTTGGGCCCGGAGGCGTTCGCAGAGGCTGATCCCGTCGGGAGTGAGGGGCCTTCCGGCCGGCGGATGCGGGCGTGCTCGGGCCGGTGCGGCGGGCCGTCGTCCCCTGTGGCGTCCTCGACCTCGGCGAGCGCCCGGCGGGGCAAGGCGACCGAGGGGTCTTGTCCGCGTTCGGCCCCCGCTTGGTGGCGCGAAGGGCCCTTATATCGTCTGCCGATATCGGAGTCCGTAAGAGGTGCGGCCCCGCTGCTGAGGAGTGAGTCCATGAGCCAACCATCGGGGGCCGCCGGGATGCCGGACGCGTTGCAGCGGCGGCTCGGCGTCACCGACGC
The DNA here is from genome assembly GCF_033794505.1 of Streptomyces sp. MB09-01. NCBI lineage: Bacteria > Bacillati > Actinomycetota > Actinomycetes > Kitasatosporales > Streptomycetaceae > Streptomyces > Streptomyces sp. MB09-01. The sequence goes on from NZ_JARAYQ010000002.1 coordinate 79,864, forward strand.
CGTGGTGATCGGCCTGGGGTCGATGATCGGCGCCGGGATCTTCGCCGCACTCGCGCCGGCCGCGCACGCGGCCGGCTCCGGACTGCTGATCAGCCTGGCCCTGGCTGCCGTGGTCGCGTACTGCAACGCCACCTCCTCCGCCCGTCTCGCCGCCCGGTACCCGGCGTCGGGCGGCACCTATGTCTACGGCCGCGAGCGGCTGGGTGACTTCTGGGGCTACCTCGCCGGGTGGGGGTTCGTGGTAGGCAAGACAGCCTCCTGCGCAGCCATGGCGCTGACGGTGGGCTCGTACGTGTGGCCCGGTCAGGAGCACGCGGTCGCGGTCGCGGCGGTGGTGGCGCTGACCGCGGTGAACTACGCCGGGGTGCAGAAGTCGGCGATGCTGACCCGGGTGATCGTGGTCCTGGTGTTGGCGGTGCTCGCCGCCGTGGTGGTCGCCTCCCTCACCTCGTCCGCGTCGACCGCGGACCGGCTCGGTGTCGGGGACGACGCGACCTTCGGCGGCGTGCTCCAAGCGGCGGGCCTGCTGTTCTTCGCCTTCGCCGGGTACGCGCGCATCGCCACCCTCGGAGAGGAGGTCCGCGACCCGCAGCGCACCATCCCCTGGGGCATCTCCATCGCGCTCGGCATCACTCTGGTCGTCTACGCCGTTGTCGCCATTGCCGTCCTGACTGTGCTGGGCCCGCAGGGGCTGGCGGAGGCCGCAGCGCCGCTGTCGGACGCGGTGCGGGCCGCGGGTGCCGACTGGCTGGCGCCGGTTGTGCGCGTCGGGGCGGCGGTGGCCGCCCTCGGCTCGCTGCTCGCGCTGATCCTCGGCGTCTCCCGCACCACCCTGGCCATGGCCCGCGACCGGCACCTGCCCCACGGCCTGGCCGCCGTACATCCGAAGTTCAAGGTGCCGCACCGGGCCGAGCTCCTGGTGGGCGCGGTGGTGGCGGTCCTCGCCGCGACGGCGGACGTGCGCGGGGCGATCGGGTTCTCCTCCTTCGGGGTGCTGGCGTACTACGCCATCGCCAACGCCTCCGCCTGGACCCTCACGCCGGAGGAGGGCCGCCCGGCCAGGTTCATCCCCGCCCTCGGGCTGGCCGGCTGCCTCATCCTGGCCTTCGCCCTCCCGGCGTCCTCGGTGATCTGGGGCGCCGCGGTCCTGACCCTCGGCGCCGCCGCCTACGGGATACGCCGCATCGTGACCGCCCGCAGCTCCTAGGGCGTGTTTTAGAAGTCCCACCTCCTCGGCTTCCCCCCAACTGCGACTGTTAGCTGTCCACTCCGTGGGGTGGTCCCCTGACAGTCGGCGTTTCCTCCCGAACATGCTCTGGACCTGGTTCCGGCACCGCCGAAACCGATTGAGCGTGCGATCCCGACCGTGGTACCACTTCGTGATTCGTAAGATGATCACGAGACGCAAGGGGTCGGTGAGCATGGCGCTTGGAGAACTGGTGAAACTGCGGGCGATGGGGCCCGCGGACGCCGACGCACTGTGGCGCTGGAACCACGACCCTCAGGTCATGCGGTGGATGGACGACACGTATGCCCAGCCGGTGGAGCGCGTCCGCAAGTGGCTGGAGGAGCGCCCCCGCAACGCCTATGGCGACTTGCTCCTTGGCATTGAGGCGCTGGCCGACGGCCAGCTCATCGGCCTGATCATGCTGCACGATGCGGACCCGGAGAAGGGCATCGCGAAGCTCGATATCTACCTGGGCGAGAAGGCGTATTGGGGCCGCGGATACGCCACCGATGCGGTGCGGACGATCTGTCGCTACGGCTTTGAGGACATGCGCCTCCACAAGATAACGCTGACCGTGGTTACCGAGAACCACGCCGCGCGCAGGGTCTACGAGAAGGTCGGCTTCGTTGAGGAGGGCCGTCTTCGTCAGGTCTTCCGCCGTGACGGCAAGTGGTACGACATGTTCACGATGGGGCTGCTGGCGGGCGAGCTCTGCTGAGCCCCGGTTTAGAAGTGGATCAAGATCTGTCATGATCCAATCGTGGGGCGCGGAGATTTGACGGATGAGCAGTGGGCCAGACTGGAGCCGTTGTTGCCGGTGGGTAAGAAGCCGGGGCGGCCGCCGGTTTGGTCCAAACGGCAGCTGATCAACGGCATACGGTGGCGGACCCGGACCGGTGCCCCCTGGCGCGATGTGCCCGCCCGCTACGGCGAGTGGGAGACGGCCTACGGCCTGTTCCGGCGCTGGCAACGCAACGGCACCTGGAAGCGCATCCTCACTCGACTTCAGGCCGGGGCAGACGCGCAGGGTCTGATCACCTGGGACGTGAGCGTGGACTCCACAGTCGCCCGTGCCCACCAGCACGCAGCCGGGGCCCGCAAAAGGGGGACCTGCAGCGGGACAAACCCGGCGGCATCGAGGACGAGCCTGCCGACCACGGACTCGGACGCTCCCGTGGCGGCCTGACCACAAAGTTGCACCTCGCGGTCGAGCAGGGGCAGAAGCCGCTGGCGCTGATCGTCACCGCTGGCCAGCGCGGCGACTCGCCCCAGTTCCGGCCCGTGCTGGAGCGCATCCGAGTCCCGCGCATCGGCTCCGGGCGCCCCCGCACCAAGCCGAACAGGATCCGCGCCGACAGGGCGTACGGCTCCCGCGCCAACCGTGCCTATCTGCGCCGACGCGGGATCCACTGCACCATCCCGGAAAAGGTCGACCAGATCCGGAACCGCAAGAGACTCGGCGCTCACGGCGGGCGGCCGCCCAAGTTCGACAAAACCGACTACTGCGAGCGACACGCGGTGGAGTGCGGGATCAACCGACTCAAGCGCCACCGCGCGGTGGCCACCAGGTACGACAAACTCGCCGTCCGCTACGAAGCCACAGTCACTATCGCCGTCATCAACGAGTGGCTGTGACCAGCACTTTCAAAACACGCCCTAGGCGCGACGCGCCCGCTCCGTGCGGGCGGAAAGCCGCCGGTACCCCTCTGCCGCGCGGGACGATCGGTGTCCGATACGTCTTCGCCAAGGCAGAGAGGCACTCCCATGACTCAGCTCAGCATCCGGCAGGCCAGGCTGACCGCCACCAGCGCACCCGCCGCAACGGTCCTCATTCGCCTGTACGTCGGCGCGGTCTTCCTCTCCGAGGGCATCCTGAAGTTCATCCGCCCGGACACGCAGGGCACCGGCCGGTTCGACAAGGCCGGCATCCCCGCCCCCGGCCTCTTCGCCCCCCTCGACGGCGTCTTCGAGATCTCCTGCGGCCTGCTGATCCTGGCCGGACTGCTCACCCGGCTCGCCGTGATCCCCATGATCGTGAACATGCTTGGCGCCCTGCTGATCACCAAACTGCCGATCCTGTGGGGCGACGCCCCGCTGTTCACAGGCAAATCCGGCTGGTGGGACTTCGCCCACGAATCCCGCACCGACCTCGCCCAGCTGTGCGGGAGCCTCTTCCTGCTCCTGGCCGGTGCAGGCGCCCTCTCACTCGACGCACGCCTGGCCCGCACGACCGCCGTCCCGGCTGCCGCGGCCGACGCCGCGGTCCGCTGACCGGCCGCCAGGCTACGGGCGGAGGAGGTCCGCCGCAGGCAGAACCTCCCGGGCCAGCTCGGCCAGTGCCCGCCGGTCCTCGGCCAGCGCCGCCTTCCCCGCATCGGTCGCCCGGTACACCCGGCGGGTGCGGCCCTCGACCACCCGCTGCTCGGACACCAGCAGCCCGTCCGTCTCCAGCCGGTGAAGCGTCGGATACAGGGTCCCCGGACTGATCTGGTAGCCGTGACCGGCCAGTTCCCGGGCCATCCACGCGCCGTGGATCTCCTCTTCGGCCGCGTGGTGCAGGATGTGCAGCCGTACCGCGCCCCGCTGGAACTCCCTCACCCGTCCCACCTCCCTGCTCCGCCACCACAGTGACGAATCCGATATCGGCCCCCGATCCTACGCGGCTCGGAGCTCGCGCCCCCGTGGTCGAAGCGCCCAAGATAGCTTGGGCGGCCTGCGCATTGACCCTTCCCTGCCTGCTCCAGGGACTGGGCGCGGAAGCGCTGTCCGAGGACCCGGAGGCGATCGGGCCGCCAGGGCAAGTGGGCCGATCGGAAGCGGTGGCGGCTGGAGGGCGTCCTCGGCGCGGTCCTGCGCGAGGTGGACGTCCGCTCCGGGGTAAGGGGGATGGGCGACCGAAGGAAAGGGGTGAGCGAGGTGGTCCACGAGCCTGGGTAATTCGGCCAGGGGGAAGCGAATCGTGGCAGCACGGCAACTGGCCCGTATGCGGAGGGTGCAACCCGCCCCGCGACGACCGGCTACTTGATCACGGTGGGAAAGCCTGAGGTGGCCCAGGGGGAGCGGGTCGTCCTGCTGCCCCCCAAGCCCCTGAAGGGCCATCAGGTAAGTCAGCATCTGGTCAGCATTAGTCCCCAAGCGTTCCGAAGTGGCTGACCGAATGGACACCTGGTCGGCGGCGTCACGACAGCCGGGTTCGCACGGAAGTGCAGACCAGGAGCCTTCTCGTCAGAGGCAGTTGATTTTCTTTATGATCTCCGATCTGACCCCTACCGGTGTAGAGTGCAGGACGCCCTTGACCTGCAGAAAGCAGGCAGGGAGCCGTCTTCTAGGAGTTCAAAATGCTGCGCACCATGATCAAGTCCAAGATCCACCGGGCCACCGTCACCCAGGCCGACCTGCACTACGTCGGCTCCGTGACCATCGACGCCGACCTGCTGGACGCGGCGGACCTGCTGCCCGGGGAGCTGGTCCACATCGTGGACATCACCAACGGGGCCCGGCTGGAGACCTACGTCATCGAGGGCGAGCGCGGGTCCGGGGTCATCGGGATCAACGGGGCCGCGGCCCATCTCGTGCACCCCGGAGACCTGGTCATCCTCATCAGCTACGCACAGGTCGAGGACGCGGAGGCGCGGGTGCTGAAGCCCCGCATCGTGCACGTGGACGGCGACAATCGGATCGTAGAGCTGGGCGCGGACCCCTCCGCCCCGGTGCCGGGTACGGATCAGGAGCGCAGCCCCCACGCGGTGGCTGTCTGACGGGAGTCGGGGACCATGCCGGAGAGTCACAGCGCCGGGAGCGGCCAGAACACGCCGATCGAGTTCCAGGACGAGCGGAAGGCCGGGCGGCTGCTCGCCGTCGAGGGCGGGGCGGTGGTCGGATTCATCGCCTACTTCGTGCTCGCCGAGGCGCCCCACGCCCTGGTGGCGGTGCACACCGTCGTCGAGCCGGCCCACGAGGGCCGGGGCATCGCCGGGGGGCTGGTGAGGACGTTCTACGGGATCGCCGCCGCCGAGGGCGTTCCCGTGGTGCCGCTCTGCCCGTACGCGGCGAGCTGGGCCGCCAAGCACCCCGACCAGGCGCCCGAGCCCGCCGCCGGGGTCGTGGCGGCGGCCAAGGCCCAGCTCGACTCGGACTCCGACCTCTGGTGACGCAACCGGGCCTGGTCCTGCTGCACACCTCGCCCGTGCACGTCCCGGTCTTCGACGCGCTGCGCGACCGGCACCACCCGGGGGCCGTACTGCGCCACCTGGTGGAGCCGGAGCTGCTGGAACGCGCCCGCACCGAAGGGCCCCGGGCAGTGGCTCCGGCCCTGCTCGCGGCGGTGGCCGCCGCCGGGCCCGCGCCCGTCCTCGTCACCTGCTCGACCATCGGGGCGACCGGGGAGTCCCTGGCGCCGGAGCTCGGTGTCCCCGTACTGCGGGTGGACCGGCCGATGGCCGCGGCGGCGGTGCGCACGGGCGCGCGGATCGCCGTACTGGCCGCCCTGGAGTCGACGCTCGCGCCGACCGCGGAGCTGCTGGCCGAGGAGGCCCGGGCGGGCGGGCGGTGCGTGTCCGTCCGTACGCACCTGGTCGCCGGGGCCTGGGAGTGCTTCGAGGCGGGGGACGCGGACGGTTACCTGGCCCGTGTGGCCGCGGCCGCCGATGCCGTCACCGGCGCGGACGTCATCGTGCTGGCCCAGGCCTCCATGGCCGGGGCCGCCGACCTGACCGCGACCCCGGTCCCGGTGCTGTCCAGCCCCGCCCCGGGACTGGCCGCCGGCCTGCGGATGATTCCGGCGTCGCGGTAGGGCGTACCCGCCGCCATCGCGGGAAACTGAACAATATGGGACGAAACCTAGAGCAGACGCAGCCGCCGGCCCCGGACCCCAGCCCGTTCCCCGATCCCGAGCCGATGCCGCGGCCGGTGCCGCCCGTGCCCGGGCCGGTGCCCGAGCCGGACCCGATCCCCCCGCCCCCGGGACCCGCGCCGATCCCCCAGCCGGGGCCCCTGAGCTAGGCCCCGGCCAGGGCGTCTTCACGCGGGTCGGTCCGTGCGGACCTCCGAGCGGTCGCCGCTCCAGAGCGTGTGGAACGAGCCCTCGCGGTCGGTCCGCCGGTAGGTGTGCGCCCCGAAGAAGTCGCGCTGCCCCTGGGTGAGGGCCGCCGGCAGCCGTTCGGCGCGCAGGGCGTCGTAGTATGCGAGCGAGGCCGCGAACGCCGGGACCGGGATGCCCTGGCGCACGGCTGCCACGATCACCGCGCGCCAGTCCTCCTGCGCCGCGCCGATCTCGTCCGCGAAGCCCGGGTCCGCCAGCAGGCTCGGAAGATCCGGCCGGGCGTCGTACGCCGCCCGGATCCGGTCGAGGAACGCGGCCCGGATGATGCAGCCGCCGCGCCACAGCGAGGCCATCGCGCCCAGGTCCACGCCCCAGCCGTACTCCTCGCTGCCCGCGCGGATCTGGTGGAAGCCCTGGGTGTACGAGACGATCTTCGACGCGTACAGCGCCTGCTCCACCTGCGCGGCGAAGGCCTCCGCCGCCTCCGGTGCGAGTGCGGTGGCGGTCGGGCCCGCGAGCCCGCGTGCGGCCGTCCGCAGGTCCGCGTGGCCGGAGACGGCCCGGGCGAAGACCGCCTCGGCGATCCCCGACACCGGCACCCCCAGGTCGAGGGCGATCTGCACGGTCCAGCGGCCGGTGCCCTTCTGCTCGGCGGCGTCGGCCACGACGTCGACGTACGGGCGGCCGGTCGCGGCGTCCGTGTGCGCGAGCACCTCTGCCGTGATCTCGATCAGGTAGGAGTCCAGGCGCCCCCGGTTCCAGCCCCGGAAGGTCTCCGCGATCTTCGCGGGGGAGTAGCCGGCGACCTCGCGCAGCAGGTGGTAGGCCTCGGCGATCAGCTGCATGTCGGCGTACTCGATACCGTTGTGCACCATCTTGACGAAGTGTCCGGCGCCGTCGGGGCCCACGTGCGAGGTGCACGGCGTGCCGTCGGCGGCCTTCGCGGAGATCTTCTCCAGCAGGGGGCCGAGCGACGCCCACGACTCCTCCGAGCCGCCGGGCATGATGCTCGGGCCGAGGAGCGCGCCCTCCTCGCCGCCGGAGATGCCCACGCCGACGAAGTGGATGCCCTGCTCGCGCAGTTCCCTCTCGCGGCGCCGGGTGTCCTCGAAGTGGGCGTTGCCGCCGTCGATGACGACGTCGCCCTCCTCCAGGAGCGGGGCGAACTCGCGGATCACGGCGTCGGTGGGCTCACCGGCCTTCACCATGACGACGATGCGGCGGGGGCGCTCCAGCGCGTCGACGAACTCCTTCGCCGACTCGGCGGCCACGAAGCTGCCCTCGTGCCCGAATTCCTCCACCAGGGCCGTGGTCTTGGCGGCGGTCCGGTTGTGCACGGCCACCGTGAATCCGTTGCGGGCGAAGTTGCGGGCCAGGTTGCTGCCCATGACGGCGAGCCCGGTGACGCCGATCTGGGCTGTGCTGGTGCTCATCGTTGCGCTCCTGCGTGCTTCGGTGTGCTTCGGTGTGCGGGACTGCCGACGCTACCCCCACGCGGTCGCATGTGGATCTCCTGACGGGCAACACACCGTCAAGTACCGCTATGGAGCGCCCCGTTGCGCCCCTTGTCATGCCCTGTTCGCAACGTTAGGTTGTGCGGTTCCTGATGTCTTCAAGGGGGGCTCCCATGGGTGTACGGGGCCGGCACCGCCGGTATCAGCCGAGCAGCATCAACCGGGCCTCGCTGGCCGTCACCGCCGGCGGCGCCGGGATGGCGCTCCCGCTCATCGGCGCCGGGGTCGCCCACGGCGCCACTGTGGACACCTGGGACAAGGTGGCCGCCTGCGAATCCACCAACCACTGGCGCATCAACACCGGAAACGGCTACTACGGCGGCCTCCAGTTCAGCCAGAGCACCTGGCGGGCCTTCGGCGGCGCCGCCTACGCGCCCCGCGCCGACCTGGCCACCAAGGACCAGCAGATCGCGGTCGCGGAGAAGGTCCTGAAGGGCCAGGGTCCCGGGGCGTGGCCGCAGTGCGGCAAGAAGGCCGGCCTCTCCCGCAGCGGCCCGGCACCGGCCGTCGCCCCGCAGGCGCCGTCGCAGCCCAGGGCGCAGTCCGCGGCGCAGCCCAAGGCCGTGGCACCGTCCCAGCCGGTGAAGACGGCGGCCCCGGCGCAGACCGGCGCACCCCGCCCGACGGGGACCTCCGTCCTGCCGAACCCGTACGTCGTCGCGCCCGGCGACTCGCTCTCCGCGATCGCGACCGAGCAGCACGTCGAGGGCGGCTGGCAGGCGCTGTACGAGACCAACCGGGCCACCGTGGGGCCCAATCCGAACCTGATCTTCCCGGGCCAGCGGCTCACCCTGCGGATCACCGCCGCACCGGCCAAGCCGCCCACGGCGCCGGTGACGCCCCCGCCTCCCGCGCAGAACCCCGAGAAGCCGCCGCGGACCGCCGACCCGGTGAAACCGGGGGAGCCGGCGGCCGAGAAGCCCGCAGAGAAGCCCGCGCCGCCGAAACCGGCCGAAAAACCAGCCGAAAAGCCGGCCGAGAAGCCCGCGACGCAGCCCGCCTCAGCGCAGCAGAAGCCGGATGCGGGCGGTTTCTCCGCCCCCGTCGACGCCGGCCTCGGCACCGCGTACCGCGTCTCGGGCTCCCACTGGTCCAGCGGCTACCACACGGGCGTCGACTTCCCCGTGGCGACCGGTACCACCGTCAAGTCGGTCGGGCCCGGCCAGGTCGTCTCCGCCGGCTGGGCCGGTGCCTACGGCTACCAGGTCGTCATCCGGCACACCGACGGCCGGTACTCCCAGTACGCCCACCTCTCGGCGCTCGGCGTCAAGGCCGGCCAGCAGGTCTCCGGAGGCCAGCGGATCGGCCGCTCCGGCTCGACCGGGAACACCACCGGCCCGCACCTGCACTTCGAGATGCGCACGGGACCCGGATACGGCTCCGACATCGACCCGCTGAAGTACCTCCGGGGCCACGGGGTCCGCATCTGACCCGCGCACGTGCGAGGGCACGACCGTGAGCAGGACCAGGCCGGCCGCCGCCACGAGGGCGCTGGCCACCGCCGCGGCCGTGCCCGAGGCCCCGTACCGGAAGCCCTCGTCGAACAGCGTGATGCCGACGGTCGCCGCGACCACCGGGTTGATCACCGTCACGGTGGCCAGCGGCGCGGTCAGCCCGGCGCCCCGGTAGGCCGCCTGCGACAGCAGCAGCCCGGCGGCCGCGAGCGCCGCGATCGCGGCGAGGTCGGGCCACAGGCCGCCCAGCGCGCCGGGGGCGAAGCTCTCGGCGACCGACTTGGTGAACACGGAGGCCATGCCGAAGGCGGTACCGGCGGCCGCGGCCAGCAGCACGCTGTGCAGCACCGCACGGTGCATCCGGTGCGCCGCCACGAACAGCACGGCCACCGCCGCTCCGGTCACCGTCAGCAGCATGCTCCCCTCGCCGCCCGCCAGTGACTGCTCCGTCCTGCCGTCCCCGCCGGTCAGCGCCAGCAGCCCGGCGAGACCCACCGTGGCCAGCACCGCGCCGCGCCAGGCCGCCGCGCCCGCCCGGCGCCGTACGAAGACGGCCGCCATCGGCAGGGCGAAGACGATGGTGAGCGCACCCAGCGGCTGCACCAGGCTCAGCGGTCCGTAGGCGAGGGCCACCACGTGCAACAGTGCACCCAGGCCGTTCAGCCCCACCGCTACCCACCAGCCGCCGCGCCGCAGCGGGGCGTACGGGCGCTCCGGCGTGCTCGCCGCGACCCGTTCCTGGACGATCGCGCCACCCGCGTACGCCAGGGCGGACACGAGACAGAGCAGGACCGCCAGCGCCAGTGCACTCATAAGGTCCACAATGCCCGACTCATCTGCGCTATTCCTCCGCCCACAGGTGGTCACCGGTCATACTCCCGGCGTAGTACGGGAGTACGCCAGCGTGGCCCTTACCGCAGCGTAGGACGACCCCTGAGGCGCCCGGGAGCCGCGACGGCCGACCCCTACGGTGACCGGCCGCTCGCGGTCCGTGAGGATTCCGGGAGCGGTTTGTCTCCGGGCGCGTGGGATCCGTACAGTTCCCCTTTTGAGGACTTCCGCAGCAGGCGGATGCGGACGAGTGATCAAGGAACGGCAGCGGCCATGACGGTGACCGAAGAAAGCCACGACCACGGGCAGGCCTACGGGCCGGGCATCGACCCCGAGCGACTGGCTCTCTGCCTCAGCGTGCTCGACGAGCTGGACAAGCTCGACGTCGACCACCCCGACGCCATCACCGTACGCCGCGCCACCGCCGGCCTGTACCGCACGGTCAAGCAGCGCCGCCGCCAGGAGCGCCGCGCCGCCAAGACCGCCAACGACAAGGCCGTCACCGAGGCCACCGCGACCGGCTCCGCCGAGCGCATCGACGACGAGACCGAGGGCATCCTGCCCTCCTCGGTCACGGAGGCCGGCCGGATCGCCGGGATACTCCAGCGCCCGCGCTCCTGCTACATCTGCAAGACGCGGTACGTCGAGGTCGACTACTTCTACCACCAGCTCTGCCCGGAGTGCGCCGTCGAGAACCGGGCCAGGCGGGAGGCCCGCGCCGACCTCACCGGCAAGCGCGCGCTGCTCACGGGCGGCCGGGCCAAGATCGGCATGTACATCGCGCTGCGGCTGCTGCGCGACGGCGCCCACACCACCATCACCACGCGCTTCCCCAAGGACGCCATCCGCCGCTTCAAGGCGATGGAGGACTCGGCGGACTGGATGCACCGCCTGGAGGTCGTCGGCATCGACCTGCGCGACCCGGCCCAGGCCGTGGCCCTCGCCGACCAGGTGGCCGGGGCAGGTCCGCTCGACATCCTGATCAACAACGCGACGCAGACCGTGCGCCGCCTGCCCACCGCCTACGCGGCGCTGGTCGAGGGGGAGTCGGCCCCGCTGCCCGCCGGCGAGCTCCCCGCCCACCACGTCATCGGCGCCTTCAACTCCGGCGCGGTCGACGGCCTGACGGCCCTGCCCGTCGGGGTGAGCGGGCTCGAAGCGCAGAAGGTCGCCGACCTCGCCCTGGTCGCGGGCAACGCCAGCCTGGAGCGGCACCTCGACGGCACCGCCATCGACGCGGGCGGCCTGCTGCCCGACGTCGTCGAGAGCAACACCTGGGTGCAGACCATCGACCAGATCTCCCCGGTTGAGCTGCTCGAGACCCAGCTGTGCAACTACACGTCGCCGTTCATCCTGATCAGCGCGCTCCGGCCGGCCATGGCGGAGGCCGCCCGGAAGGCGTCCAGCGGGCGTGCGTACGTCGTCAACGTCTCGGCGATGGAGGGTGTCTTCAGCCGCGGCTACAAGGGAGCGGGGCACCCGAACACCAATGCCGCGAAGGCCGCGATGAACATGGTGACGCGGACCAGCGGTCAGGAGATGTTCCAGACCGACCGCATCCTGATGACCTCGGTCGACACCGGCTGGATCACCGACGAGCGCCCGCACTTCGACAAGCTGCGCCTCGCGGAGGAGGGCTTCCACGCCCCGCTCGACCTGGTCGACGGCGCGGCCCGGGTCTACGACCCGGTCGTCCGCGGCGAGGCCGGAGAGGACCTGGTCGGCGTCTTCCTGAAGGACTACGCCCCGGCGAACTGGTAGTCCCGGCGGCCCCCGGACCGGCCCGGAGGACAGCCCCTACGGCATGCCCGCGATCGACCCCCTCGGCGAACCGAGGGGGTCGATCGCGTTCCGGGCGGGTGCGGCCCGGCAGGACCCGGCCGCGACCAGTTCCAGCAGGGGCCGCCAGTCCTCCAGCACGCCCGCGTCCAGTCCGGACCCGGCGGCCGCGTCGTGGGCCTGGCGCAGGGTGGCCACTGCGTCGGCGTCGGCGCCGGCGTCGTCCCCCGGCACGTCGGCCCCGCCGGCCCGGTCGCTCCCCGCGGCCGACGCCTGCAGCCGTACGAGCCGGGCCACCCGCTCGCCAAGCAGCGGGCGCACCGCCTCCGCTGCGAGTACGGCGTGTCGCACTCCGTCACCCGGACGGAGCAGCTGGCCGATGCCGTGCAGCAAGCCCGCGAGCTGCAGTTCCTTGTCGGAGGGATGCGAGCGGCGGATCAGCGCCGCCGTCCGCAGAGCGTGGTCGTCGCGGCTGGTGCGCAGCAGGTCCATCAGCTCCACCACGCTTGTGACGTAAGGCACTTGGGCCTCCGGAACTCCGGACCTCGACACCGCCGACCCCCTCCGTCGCGCCTCGCGCATCCGGGTCCGAGCACACCATCCGCCACGTACCCGCCGACCTACGACTTGCTGAACTCGGGACGAAACTAAGAGGGCGCAGCGGATTTTGCCTTCCTATCGAGCGGAGGTCCGCTCATATGTGTACTCTGGGGCATCAAGACGGCCCCCATCCGGGCCGCGCTCCACTAAGGCGCCACCGCGTCCGGAAAACCCTTGATCCCTTGCCCGGTGCGCGGTCCGCCTGCCGGGTTACGCGACACAGAGGAGTGCGCGGTGACTGAAATGACGCAGCCCGAACCGACGTTGCTGGAGCGGCCGGCACCGCGGGCGAAGAAGCCCCGGACCGACGAACTCGGCAGCCTCGAGGTCTGGGCCCGCTCCGCCCCGATCCGGCTCGCGGGGTACGAGGACGACCTGGCGGAATCACACATCCTGCCCGGAATCGACTGATCCGCAGAGCAGTGCAGAGCGCCCCCCGTGCCGATCGGCACCGGGGGCGCTGCCCTTCCCGTACGGGTTCCCGTCCCGCGTACGCCCTGAGCGTCATCGCTGTCGGCGATCACCGCTTCCGCCGCCCCGCCCGCCACCGGCAGGCTGGAGGGCATGAAACTGCTGATGCTTGGTGGGACCGAATTCGTCGGACGCGCGATCACCGAGGACGCCCTCGCCCGGGACTGGGAGGTGACCGTCTTCCACCGGGGACACCACGCGCCCCCGCCGGGCACCCGGGCCCTGCACGGGGACCGCACCGCACCCGGAGGCCTGGCCGCCCTCGCCGAAGGGGAGTGGGACGTCGTCGTCGACACCTGGGGCGGCGCCCCCACGGCGGTGCGCGACAGTGCCCGCCTGCTGAGCGCCCGGGCCGGAAGGTACGTGTACGTCTCCAGCCGCTCGGTGTACGCCTACCCGGCCCCCGCCGGGCAGGGCGAGGACGGCCCCCTCGTCGAGGGCTCGCCGGACGCCGCGGCGACCGCCTACGCCGAGGACAAGCGGGGCGGTGAACTCGCCGCCCTGGACGCCTTCGACGACCGCGCCCTGCTGGTGCGCGCCGGGCTGATCCTCGGCCCCTACGAGAACGTCGGCCGGCTGCCGTGGTGGCTCAGCCGCATCGCGCGCGGCGGCCCGGTGCTCGCCCCCGGCCCGCGCGGACTCCCGATCCAGTACATCGACGTACGCGACCTCGCGCGCTGGGCCCTGGACGCCGCCGCGGCCGGGCTCGGCGGCCCCTACAACTTGGTCTCCCCGACCGGACACGCCACCATGGGCGCCCTCCTCGACGCCTGCGCCGCCGTCACCGGCGGGGCCGCCGAGCTGCGCTGGACCGACCCGGCGCCGATCCTCGACGCCGGCGTGGAGCCCTGGACCGAGCTGCCGGTCTGGCTCCCCGAGGGCGAATCGCACGACTACATGTTCGGCGGGGACGTGACCCGGGCGCTGGAGGCCGGCCTGAAGTGCCGCCCCGTCGAGGAGACCGTGGCCGACACCTGGGCCTGGCTGCGCACACTCGGTGGCCGGGCACCGCAGCGCAGCGACCGGCCGGCCCCCGGACTCGACGCCGAGCGGGAGGCCGCCCTACTCGGGCTCTGACAGCCAGGCGTCCGCGAGGCGGGTCGGCGGGAGGTACTCGCGCACCAGCGTGCGGTGCCACCAGGCCCCCGTCTCGCGCAGCTCCCGCCAGGTGGTGAACCGGTAGCGGTAGAGCAGGGCCCGGACGTAGACGGGCGGCGCGTCCGGGAACGGGTTGTGGCGCAGCAGCCGCAGCGTGTCCCGGTCGCCCGCCAGCAGCCGCTCCACGAACGGCCCGAACCAGTCCCGCGCGTAGCCGGGGGAGATCGCCGCGAACCACATCAGCCAGTCCAGCCGCAGGTGGTAAGGGGCGAACTGGCGGGGGACCCTGCGCAGTTCCGTCGGCTTGCCCCGGAAGCCGTACTCCCGCCAGGCGCCGTTCTCGTGCGGCACCCGGTCCGCGGTGCCCTCCACCACCACCTCCATGCGGACGCGGCCGACCGAGCCGAAGGCCCCGTAGGTGTTGACCAGGTGGAGTGCGTCGAAGGAGCGGTTCATCACCTGTCGGCGCGAGATCATGTTGAGCACCGGACGGCGGCTGAGGAACAGCACGAGGGCGGTCACGGCGCAGACCAGGACCGCGAACCACACGGGAGCCCCCTGCGAGGCGGCGGCCGGCGGAGCGCCCGCGAGCCCGGTGAAGTCCACGGCCGAGAGGGCCAGCGTGATCGTCAGCCAGTTCAGCCAGGCGAAGTTGCCGGACAGCACCAGCCACAGCTGCGTCGCGACGATGATCCCGGCGGCGTACGAGGCCACCGGCTGCGGGGTGAAAAGCAGGACCGGGACGATCAGTTGGGTCACGTGGTTGGCCGCGCACTCCACCCGGTGCACCGGCTTCGGCAGATGGTGGAAGAACCAGCTCAGCGGCCCGGCCATCGGCTGTGTCTCGTGGTGGTAGTAGAGACAGGTCAGCTTGCGCCAGCAGGAGTCCCCGCGCATCTTGATCAGCCCGGCCCCGAACTCCACGCGGAAGAGCACCCAGCGCAGCAGCCACAGCACCAGCACCGGCGGCCCCGCCCGGGCGTTGCCGAGGAACACCGCGAGAAAGCCGACCTCCAGCAGCAGCGACTCCCAGCCGAAGGAGTACCAGGTCTGCCCCACGTTCACGATGGAGAGGTAGAGCAGCCACAGCAGGGCCCACATCGCCATGGCGGCGCCCAGCGGCACCTCGTCCCCGGCCCCGGCGGCCAGTGCCGCGGCCAGTGCCGCGCCCGTCCAGGCGCAGCCGGCGAAGAGCCGGTCGGAGTAGCGCAGTTGGAACAGGCTCGGGGCGCGCCGGAAGGGCACGTACCGCACGTAGCGCGGCACGGGCAGCATGCCGTGCGCCCCGATCAGGGCCCGGAACTGCAGGGCGGCCCCGACGAAGGCGACGAGGTAGACACCGGCCAGTGCCCGCTGGAAGACCAGCCGGGCGAGCCAGTATCCGGGCGCCGTGAACCAGTCCATCGCCTCCAGTATCGGACCGGTCAGGCGGCGGTGGCCAGCTTGCGCAGGCGGTGGCCCAGCCAGCGGGCGTAGCGCAGCTGGAGGAAGGGGACCAGCGGGCCGGCGAGGCGGGTGTACCAGCTGTTCGGGCGGCTGAAGGCGGTCACCGTGAACCACACGGTGCCGTCGGGGTCCATGTCCACGATGAAGGACTCCTCCCCGCACTCAGGGTGGCCGGGCCTGGTCCCGTAGGCGAAACCGATCCGGGCGGGCTCGTACGCCGTCCAGATCACCTGGCACGGGGCGTCGATGCGCAGCGGCCCCACGCCGATCCCGACGACCACGCGGCTGCCGGGCCGGACGGCGCCGGCGTCGGCGCGCACCCGCATCCCGGAGGTGCGGTGCGCGTGGAAGGTGGTCACCGCGGTGCCGGCGGCCTCGAAGACGGCCCGGCCGTGCCCGAGGCGGGTGCGGTGGTTCAGGTGGTGGTATCCGGAGGGCAGCGGCCGGTGGGCGGTGGCGCCCTGGTCGGGGTAGTTGACGGTGTCCCGGCCGGCGCTGATGAGGCGGGTCATGGCGAGGTCTCCAGTCGGTGGGTGATCAACGGTGGGTGATCAACGGTGAGCGGCCGGTCGTCGCCGGCGAGGGGGGAGCGGCTGTCGCCGGTGAGCCTGCGCCAGGCCAGTACCGAGCAGAGGGCGAATCCGAGGGCGTTTCCGAGGCCGTGGGTCGCGGCCATCCAGGTCAGGGTGGGGTGCACGATCCCGGTGGCCTCGCCGACCGCCCACCACAGGGCGAGCAGCATGGTGGCCACCAGCACGGCCGCCGAGGTCGCGAGCAGCGCCCGCGTGCCGCGGTCCCGGGCTGCGGGCCGGATCTCCCGCCAGGTCAGCAGGGCCACGGCCCACATCCCACCGGTCAGCACCACCGCGCCCACCAGCTCCGCCCAGTCGTCGACGAAGTAGCCGAGGAGCACGAGCAGGGTGCCCGCAGGGACGCTGTACGCGGCCCAGCGCGAGAGGCCCGTCGCGGGCCGGTCCCGCACGGCCCGGCACACCAGCCCCGCGACCAGCGCGGCCGCGAACCCGGCGAAATGGAAGTGCGGCACGGTCAGCGCCAGGATGTCGAGGTCGAAGCCGAAGAGCCGGTACCCGGCGCGCTCGGCGACCAGCGCGGTTCCGGCGATCGAGGGCGAGACCAGGGCGGTGGCGACGGCGGTCCCGGCCGGGGTGGGCCCCGGGGAACGGTCCCGCAGCAGCTGGACCGGAGCCCGGGCCGCGAGCGCCAGGCAGGCCGCCGCGTAGAGTGCGGCGAGTGCCGTGGCGGGCAGCCCGCGCGGCAGCCAGAGGCACAGCGCCCCGGGGGCGGCGAGCAGCGGCCAGAGGCGGGCGGTCCGGCGGAGCCCGGACGGATCGATCAGGCGCAGGCCCGCCGGGACGACGTACAGCATGCCCAGGGTGACGATCACGTTCACCAGTACCGTCACCCTGGACTCCCCCCAATACTGCGGCCGAACGCCTTGAACGCGTTCAACTCGCGGTGGTGAGCCTACGTCCTCCCTTGAACATGTTCAAGACGCCCTCCGGTTGCGGGTCCCGCGCGCATGGGGCAGACAAGAGGGAGCAACCGGGGCGAAAAGGGAGATCCACGTGCACGCACCGTCACTTCCGACACTTCGTCAGACGTCGAGCCGTCACCTACCGGCCGGCGCCGCCCTCTTGGCCCTCCTCGGCCTGTTCGCCGCAGGCTGCGGCAGCGCCGAAGAGCCCAAGAGCGCGGCCGGACCCGAGAGCCAGGAGGTCTACCTGCAGCCCGTGGCCTCGGCCGGCCCCGACCCCTTCACCGCCTCCTCGGCCACCGCCGAGTCCGCCCCCGTACAGCCCCCGCTGCCCAACCCGACCGGACAGGGCATCCGCACCGTCAACGCGGCCACTCCCGGCCTGTACGGCGGCACCCAGCGGCTCGGCAGCTGCGACGTGGAACAGCAGGTCCGCTTCCTGACCGCCGACAACGCCAAGGCCCGCGCCTTCGCCCAGGCCGCGGACATCGAGCAGGCGAGCATCCCCGAGTTCCTGCGCGGGCTCACTCCCGTCGTCCTGCGAGCCGACACCCGCGTCACCAACCACGCCTTCCGCGACGGCGGCGCCGACGGCTTCCAGTCCGTCCTGCAGGCCGGCACCGCCGTCCTCGTCGACGAACACGGGATGCCCCGGGTGCGCTGCGGCTGCGGGAACCCCTTGGCCTCCCCGCTCGCCGCCAAGGGGTCCCCGGTGCACAAGGGCGACCCGTGGAGCGGCTACCAGCCCAACCAGGTCGTCGTCGTCGAACCCACCCCGCACGTGATCAACAACCTGGTGATCGTCAACATCGCCGACAACACCTGGATCGAACGCAAGCGGGGCGACGACGGCGCCCAGGACCGGCCCCCGCGCACGCTGCCCCAGTACGACCCGGCCGACGGGATCCCGACGGGGCCCGTCACCCCGTCCGGGTCCGCCTCGGTCCAGCCGTGCCAGGGCGATCCGGCCGCCGCGGCAGCGGACTGCCAGCCGACCGGACCGGCCCGGCAGAACCCGCAGGGCGAGGACCCGCCGCAGAGTCCGGGCGTCCCGCAGACCCCGGGCTCACCGTCGGACTCCGTCACCCGGCCGCAGCAGCCGCGCTCGGACAGCCCGTCGGACGTCCCCTCCGACCTGTCGGGCGACGTGCCCTCGAACATCCCCTCGGACATCCCGTTCGACCTGACGCAGCCCGACCCGAACGACCCGGGTCTCCTGCCCGAGGCCGACGGAACGGTGCCGCAGCCGAACGATCCGTACGCCGATCCGTACGCCGATCCCTCCGCAGACCCGTACACGGCCCCGTCCGCAGACCCGTCGTACACGGACCCCTCCGCAGACCCGTACACGGACCCCTACGCCGACCCTGACCTGCAGCCGCAGCCCTCGGACGGGAGCCGCCCGCTGGAGAGCGCCTGACCGGCCCGTGTGTCATGGTGGATCGGTGCCGACCACCGTATCGCTGCCGGACGACTGGCCCGCACACCCGGACCGGTCGCTCTCGCTGAACCGCATGGGCAGTTTCGACTGGGACCTCGTGACCGGTCTCATGCACATGGACGAAGCGGCCCTCGAGGTCTTCGACACGACCGCCGACGAGTACGACGGCCGGCCCGAGGCGCTCTCCCCGCGCGTCCCGGCCGGCGAGTCGGCGCGCCTCGACGCCCTCGTCTCCTCCGCCCTCAAGAGCAAGGTGGACACCTACGGCGCCTACTTCCGCATCCGCTGCCGCGACGGGCGGCTGCGCTGGACGCACACCCAGGGCCGCGTCATGCGCGGCCCGGACGGGCGGCCGCACCGGATCATCGGCATCGTCCGCGACGCGACCGACGAGCTCAGCCACTCGGCGGAGCGCCTCGGCCTGGACGAGGAACGGCGCCGCCAGACCTCGGTGGTCGAGTCCACGACCGCCGCCCTCGCCCACGCCCGGACCGTACGGGACGTCATCGACGTCATCGGCGACGCCCACGGCCTGGAGCGGCTCGGCTCCATGGGCATGGTGATGGGGCTCGTCGAGGCCGGGCGCATCCACCTCGTGGCCGAGGGCCCCCAGGACAGTTTCGTCCCCGGCACCCGCTACACCCGGATCGACGAGCAGTACCCGATGAGCGAGGTCGTCCGCTCGCTGCAGCCGCGCTTCCTCGACTCCGCGGAGGAGTTCGCCGAGGGCTATCCCGAGCTCTGGTCGAAGATCTCGAACATGCGGATCTCGGCAGCCGCCTATCTGCCGCTCGTCGCCCAGGCCCGTCCCATCGGCGCGATCGGGCTGCTCTACCAGGACAAGGACGGCTTCACCCAGGAGGAGCGCAACCTGCTCGTTGCACTCGGCAGCAGCATCGCGCAGAGCCTCCAGCGGGCCATGCTGCTCGAGCAGGAGCACGACCTCGCCGAGGGGCTGCAGCAGGCCATGCTGCCGAGGCGGATCCCCTCGGTGCCCGGCGGGGAGATCGCCGTACGGTACCGCTCGGCCCGGATGGGCCGGGACATCGGCGGCGACTGGTACGACGTCATCCCGCTGCCGGGCGGCCGGGTCGGCGCCGTCATCGGCGACGTGCAGGGCCACGACACGCACGCGGCGGCGGTCATGGGCCAGCTGCGGATCGTCCTGCGCGCGTACGCGGCCGAGGGGCACTCGCCCGGCACGGTCATGGCCCGCGCCTCCGTCTTCCTCCACGAACTGGACACGGACCGCTTCGCGACCTGCACCTACGCGGAGGCCGACCTCTCCACCGGTGTGCTCCAACTGGTACGGGCCGGCCACATCGACCCCCTGCTGCGCACGCGCGAGGGGGACTGCCACCGGCTCCCGTTGGGCGGCGGGATGCCGCTCGGCCTCTCGGCGGAGTTCGGCCAGCTCGAATACCCGGTGACCACGGTGGAACTGGACCCGGGGGAGACGCTCCTGCTGTGCACCGACGGCCTGGTGGAACAGCCCGGCGCCGACCTCGACGACGGCATCCGGCTGCTGACCTCCCAGATCCGCAGCGGACCGGCCGACCTGCAGTTCCTGGCGGACCGGCTGTGCGCGCTCGCCGACGAGCGGGGCGGGAACGACGACATGGCGCTGCTCCTGCTGCGCCGCGAGATGGTGGCCGCCCCCCAGGCCGGCAGCCGCCTGCAGCAGCACGTGGCACCCGGCGACCCCGAGGCCCTGGTGGCGGCCCGCCACATGATCGGGGCGGCGGTGCGCGCGTGGGGCGCGCGGGAGCGGTCCGACGAGATCGAACTCGTCGCGGACGAGCTGATCGTGAACGCCCTGATGCACACCGACGGTCCGGCGATCGTCACCCTGCGCGTCCTGGCTGGCCACGAACGCAGGCTGCGGGTGGAGGTCGAGGACCGCTCCAGCGCACTGCCGCGCCGGCGCGAGGCGGGGGAGGCGGGCGTCTCGGGCCGCGGCCTGATGCTGGTGGACCGGCTGGCGGACGTGTGGGGCGTGGAGCCGCGGGGCGGCGGCAAGTGCGTGTGGTGCGAGTTCGTCATGGGCTAGGCCCCGCGGCTGGGCCCCATGACCGTGGCGGGGAGGCGGTCCGGGGTGGCTTGCGCATCCGGCCTCCCCGCCGACCCCACGCGCGCCCGGGCGGGGAAAGTCCGTTGCGGGGCGCCGCCCGGTCCGTGAGGATCCATGGCGATGACTATCGCCATGGATGACGTCCGCCGGCTGCTCGATGCAGGCGATCTGCCCGGAGCCGTGCGTTCGCTGCGCCCCCGCGCGGAGACCCTCCCTGTCGCCGAACTCGCCGAAGCCACAAGGGCCTTGGCCGAGAGCGTCGGCTTCACCGACCTGGCCGACGCCGCCGGGGCCGCCGCCGAGCGGGCCGACGAACCGCAGGCCCTCTACGACTTCGGCTACGCCTGCGTGGAGCGCGGCGTCGCCTTCCTCGCCGTCGCGCCCCTGCGCGAGGCGCTCCGGCTGCTCCCCGACTCGCGCCCGCTCCTCGCCGAGCTGGTCTCCGCCCTGGAGGACGAGCACCGGCACACCGAGGCCGCCGCGCTGCTGTCCGGCCGCGCCGACCGGCTGCCCGCCTGGCCCGAGACGTACCTGCTGGTCCACCACACCCTGCTGGCCGGGGACCTGGACACCGCGGAGGGGCTGCTGCACGGCCTCCCCGACCCCGAGGACCCCCAGTGGTCGGGCGCGCGCGAGCGCCAGGCGCGCCAGGTGCTGCGCAGCGGCCGGTCCCGCCGGGCCCAGGGGGCGGCGGGGCACCCGGACCCGCTCGGCGCGGCCGACCTGCGCGGCTGGCACTACGGGCTCACCGGCGGCCTGCTCGGCACCCTGTCCCCGTACGGCTGGGACGCCGGGATGACGGGCCGGTACGCCTACCTCGGCGACAGCCCCGAACAGTGCCGCCGGGGCCTGGCACGGCTCGCGGTCGCGCTGGAGGCCGCGGGGCGCAGCCCCGCGACCGTCTCGCTGCTGCCCGGCCGGTCCGACCGGATCCTCGGGCTCGCCGCCGCCCGGGTGCTCGGGCTGCCCACCGTCCCGTACGGACCGAACCGAGCGGACACCCTCGTCGTCGCCTACGACCTGAACGCGGCCGACCAGGAACTCGTCCGCACGCTGCGGGAGCGCGCCGACGGCCAGATCCTCCACGAGCACGCCACCTGCTGGACCGAGCCGCCCGCGGTGAGCGCGGACTTCAGCGCGCTGCTCTGTCAGTACGCCGCCCCGCCGTGGCACGACGACGACCGGTCCGAGGCGGAGATCGCCGACGGGATCGCGGCGGCGGACCCGTCCCCGGACGAGGGCGACGGCGCCCCGGCCGACCCCGACGAGGCCTTCCGGGCGTTCGTGACGGGGGTCCGCACCGGCTGGCTCTCGGCGCCCCGCGACCGGGTCGCGTCACCGGGGCCCGTGCCCAGCTCGCGTTTCGCCTGAGGCGGCGGCAGGCTGGACCCATGCCGGAGCTGCCCGAGGTCGAGGCCCTGCGGGAGTACCTCGACGAGTACCTCACCGGGCGGGTGGTCGAGCGCGTCCTCCCGCTCGCCGTCAGCGTGCTCAAGACGTACGACCCGCCCCTGTCCGCCCTCGAAGGGCAGCCGGCGGGCGCTACCGCCCGGTACGGCAAGTTCCTCGCCCTGCGGATCGGCGGGCTCCACCTCGTCACCCACCTGGCCCGGGCCGGCTGGCTGCGCTGGCAGGACACCCTGCCCGCGCAGCCGCCGCGCCCCGGCAAGGGGCCGCTCGCGCTGCGCGTCGCACTGGAGGGCGGCGGCGGGTTCGACCTCACCGAGGCCGGGACCCAGAAGCGCCTCGCCGTCTACGTGGTCCACGACCCCCAGGAGGTCCCCGGCATCGCCCGCCTCGGCCCCGACCCGCTGGCCGAGGACTTCGACCGGGACGCCTTCGCCGCACTGCTCGGCGGGGAGCGGCGCCAGATCAAGGGCGTGCTACGCGACCAGAGCGTCATCGCGGGCATCGGCAACGCGTACAGCGACGAGATCCTGCACGCGGCGAAGGTCTCTCCCTTCAAGCTGGCCGCCTCGTTCGACGAGGACCAGGTGACCCACCTCTACGAGGCCGTGCGCGCCACCCTCGGCGAGGCCGTGGCCCGAGCGCACGGGCTGGCCGCCGGTGCGCTCAAGGCCGAGAAGAAGAGCGGGCTGCGCGTGCACGGCCGGGACGGGGAGCCGTGCCCGGTGTGCGGGGACACCTTGCGCTCGGTGTCCTTCGCCGACTCCTCGCTCCAGTACTGCCCGACCTGCCAGACGGGCGGCAAGCCGCTGGCCGACCGGAGGCTGTCGCGCCTCCTCAAATAGCGGGGCGCTGCGTAGACTCCTCCGCCATGGCGGAGGAGCAGCAGCAGTCGCCGCCCCGGCGCGAGATCGTCACCGGGGTGCCCCGGGGTGCCCGGCGCCGGCCGCCCGCACACGCCCCGGCCCGCTCGGAGATCTCCGAGCAGACCACCCTCGGCGCCACCTACGTACGGGCGCTGATGCGCAGCCAGCTGCGCGCCGGGCTGGGGGCGCTGGCCGCCCTCGTGGCGCTGGTCGGGACGCTGCCGCTGGTGTTCGTGCTGCCGCGGGCCGCGTCGGGGCCGCTGGTGTGGGTGGCGCTCGGTCTGCTGGTGTATCCGGTGATGTGGCTCATCGCCCGCTGGTACGTCACCCGTGCGGAGCGCAACGAGGCCGATTTCACCGGTCTGGTGACCGACCCGGCCGAACGCTCCTCGTAGGAGCGTCAGAACAGGTGCATCGCCAAGTGGCCCAGCGGCAGCCCGAGCTGCCAGGCCGGGGTCCACACGCGCGCGTTCTCGTCCAGTCCCGGCGGGGTGTCGGCGTGGCCGTGCCGGCCGGGGTCGAGGTTGGTGGCGAAGAGCTCGGTGCGGTCCAGCCAGCGCCACGCCGCCCGGGCCAGCTCCAGGTCGGGCTCCTCGCCGCGGCCGCGCTCCATGGCCTCTTCTCCCAGCGCGAGGAACCGCGTGTGCACCCAGTCGCGCCAGGGATGTCCGTACGCCGTCAGCGACATCCACTCGTCGAGCTGCGAGACCACGCGGATCCCGGAGAGCTCGCCGGCGGCGTCCGAGAGGTAGATCGTCAGGGCGAGCGTGTCGCGTCCGGCCCGGAACTCCAGGGTGCTGACCGGGATCAGCCGTCCCGTACGCAGCAGTTCGTCCGCGATGTACTCGGCGTAGAGCCAGGCCATGGGCACCGCGAACCCGCCGTCACTGGTGCCGTTCATACCCTCGGGCTGCACCGTTCCACCTTCTCCCACGCGTCGAGCGTCCCGTCGTCGTCAGCCCCGAGCCTTCACCGAGCGGCTCGCGCAGCGGGGGATGTTTACGCAACTTGGACGCACTTATGCCCAATTCCCTGCGTTTTTTGTCCGGTCCGCATCCCTTCACGGCGTTCCCGGACCTGTTGCCCCGATGTCTGCGCGTGGCGGAAGCTCAGGCGCCGAGGCCGTAGCCGTACCCCTGGAGGCCCTTCCGCAGGGCGCGAAGGGCGTAGTACGTACGGGACTTGACGGTACCGGCCGGGATGCCGAGCTCGGCGGCGGCCTCCGCCACCGACCGGTCCCGGAAGTAGACCTGCATCAGCACCTCACGGTGCTCCTGCCCCAGGCACCCCACGGCCCGCCGGACGTCGATCGCCGTCACCGAGCCGGACACCGCGTCGTCGGGGGCGGGCGCCTGCTCCAGTCCCTCCGCGTCCACCTCCAGCGGCCGTGACAGCCGGGCCCGGCGGGCGTCGATGGCGAGCCGCCGGGCCACCGTGAACAGCCACGGCCGCATCGAGTCGTGTCCGCTCGCCAGGGCCTCCGGGTGCTGCCAGACCCGTACGAGAGTCTCCTGCACGAGGTCCTCCGCGCGCTGCGCGTCCCCCGCGGTGAGGCCGAGCAGGAAACCGAACAGGGCCCGCCCGTGGTCGCGCTGGAGTTCGGCCAGCGCCTCGGGGTCCGTG